>JAGDAG010000250.1 GCA_017959625.1 Abditibacteriota bacterium
CGCCCGTATATGCATCCGGGGCGTAATGATCCCAGTCCTCCGCTTCGGTCCAGCGGCTGCAGTCGGCGGAAAGCTCTATCACAGAGTTATTGCCGGCAAACACCTCGGCAAAGGCGTCCGTCAGGCCCTTCACGGGGATGCGCCACACCATCTCGCCGTCCGGAGACACGAACCTGTGGCGGTTCTCCACCCGGGTCCCTTTGGCTTTATAAGGCTTCCCGTCGCCGTAAAATCTGAAGGTCTTGAGATACAGGTCCCTGTTGCCGGCAAAGACCGAAAGATCCACCGCCGTTCTGAAGCCGGCCCTGTTTACCGAGTCATACATCACAAACCAGTTTTTGCCGTCGGGAGACGCGCTCACCCGGTACGGTCCGCCCTTTATATCCGCATCCAGCATAAGGCCTGTCTGGCCTTTATGGATATTTATCTCGTACACTCCGTCTTTGTTCTTTTTCGGAGTATCTTCAAACCACAGAGAGACGCCGGGCTTCCCGTCTTTCAAAACCTTATAGCGGTCGTTGCCGGGGCGGAAATATGGATTCTCCACAAGAGGCTCGTTCTTCAGAGTGACGTTGCCCTTGTCGTCGTAGGAAGCAAAGCTGCCCACCGGCACGACGTGCTTGTTTTTCACCGGGATATCCAGCCCCGCAAGGCAATAGCCCACGAATTCGGGATTGGCGTCGTCCTGGGCCCAGGGGCCGGTCCCCGCGTCGTTCCAAAGGTCCTTTACCTTGACCTTTTCGTCATTTTCGTTTGCGGGGACATCCAGGTGCATATACGTCTCGCACATATCCCGCCAGCCCGCGGCTCCCCAGGCGCCCATGGGCATGGCGCCGAAGTAGGTGTTCACGTCTGCGGGGCTTTTTTTGATCTGTCCGTTGACGTACATGCCCGTCTCGTCCACCTTCACCTGCTCCAGAGCCTTCTGCCACTTTTCATAATATTCGTCCTTCCCCGTGGCCTTCCAGGCCATGAACAGGGCGCGCACGCAGTTCCAGTGGTCCCAGGTGCCGTTCCAGCCCCCGTATTCCGGATGGTAGCCGTACATCCACAGCTTCTCCATGGCCATTTCCAGGAAAGCGGTGTATTTGGCGATCATTTCGGGGTCGTTTTTCTCTTTGGCGGCCATTATCATCCAGGAGCAGGCCCGCACCGGGAAAAATGCCCGCACGAAGTGCTTTTCCGGAAAACCGTTCATCACCGAGTCCACCGCTCTTTCGGCGTGGGCCAGGGCCACGAAGGCGTAGGGGTCGCGCCATTTTATCAGCATATAGGCCGCGGCGGCAAGCCCCGTATAATCGGCGTTGTTGTTTTCCGGCATAGGGGCGTCGGTTGGGAGAAAAGTCCCTTTTTTCAGAAAATGATCGCAGTTTCTGAAAAGATAATCCATGGCGTCCGGATCGGTCCACTTGGCGTAGGATATCCGGCTCTTTTTTCCGGGAGCATTGGTAAGGCATATCTGCCCGTAGCCGTCTTCCGCCCGCAGTTCCAGCCTGTCCGCCTTTCCTTCCCACAGTATCATCACGGCGTCGGCATAGCCTCTGTTGGCCCAGCCGGGGGTCTTGGTTATGATGATATAGTTGAAGTCCGGCTTTTCGATGACCACGTCGCCGTCCTTTTCCGAGTAATACACGGTTTTCCTGTCGGGAAGATGCACCGTTGCCGGCCCCGCATCCCGGTCGAATATCTTCATGCCCCCCTTTCCCTTGCCGAACAGGGTGGTGATCGTGTCAAAGTCACCGGACTTATAGCATATCTCCATAGGCATATATTCGTCGGACATCCAGCTGACGTATTCCGCGTCCACCTTGCCGGCGGGAGCGGCGTAGCTCCGTTTCCAGGTATAGCGGCTCTCGTTCCAGTAAGCAGAAGAACGGGAATTCTTCATGGAGCCGTCCCGCAGGGGATCGTCCTTCCATCCGAAGTCTTCAAGGGGATACGTTCTGCCCGCTTTTGCCGCCCGGAAGCCTATGGCGACTCCGGGTTCCAGGAAATCTCCCAGATAACACATGCTCGCCCAGCCGTCTCCCTCGGTATCCAGCAAAAGATTTGTTTTTCCGCCATAGCGGACCCGGAAGCCGTAAAGCCCCGCAGTGCCGGGGACGTGGGTGGCTATTATACCCTTGGTTATCCTGCGGGCCAGCTCCAGCCGGATCACCGGGGAATAGTCCGCCTCCAGAGCCAGCCCCTCCAGAAATCTGGCCGCGTCGTCCGGAAACTGAAGGTGCCAGGCGTCGGCGCAGTTGCTGTTGAAGTTGAGATGGGTATAGGAGGTGATGTTGCTCCTTGCGTCCAGCAGGTTCTCCATGTAGTTTATGCCGATGGAATTCTGCTTCAGAAGGTCGTAGGGGAGGTTCGTCTGCCTCAGAGTATCCCCGGCCCCCAGAAAGTCCGTCCCCTGATAGGCCGCCATAAGGGCGCCGGAAGCCGTCAGCAGCAAAAGGCCGGCGCAAAGCAAAAGCATATATTTCATTTTTATCTCCCGTGATCAAACGTTATCATTATCATTAAAACAAAAGCCGGGGCTATTGTCAAGTTTTTTGGCGCGTCCGGCCCGTACCGGACCTGTTCCTTTTGCCGTCAGCATATCCTGGGCACCTGTTCCAGGGAGGGCATGGGCAGTATGCGTTTGGCCACGTCTGTTTCCAGCAGCACCCGGGGACGGGGCGAACGTTCCGCCGCCCTGCCTATCACGGCGGCGTGTTTGCCCTGCTCGTGGGCCCTCAGCATATCCAAAGCGTCGTTTTTATGCTCCTCCGGCACGAAAACAAGCATCCTGCCTTCGTTGGCAAGGTTGCAGACCTCCAGCCCCGTAACGCCGCAAAAAGCCCTCACCTCTTCGCTCACGGGCAGAGCCGCTTCCAGGATCTCAAGATCACACCCGCTCTGCAGCGCCAGCTCGTTGAGGGTGGCGGCTATGCCGCCCCGGGTGGGGTCCCTCATAGCCTTTACCCGGGGAAAAGCCTCAAGAAA
>JAGDAG010000251.1 GCA_017959625.1 Abditibacteriota bacterium
GCTTTTGCGCCAATAAACTCTACGCTGTCAGGGATGGTGATCTCCCGGAGGGGGCTATACCAGCCAAAAGCATACTCGCCGATCTCGTTCACACCGTCGGGAATGACGACCTCATTTTCTTTCCCGTTGTATTTCTTCAATATCACTCTGGTCTCTGTCTCAAACAGCTTGTCGTTATTTTTCATACTATTCTCCTTTTATACAGTCCTGACACTCGCAAAAGCGCAAGGCTTTGTTCCTTCACCGGCCGGGCCGGCAATTCCCATACTTCCCGCAAAAATCATACGACCACACAAATACGCAGCCTTCCGACTGCCTCTTTCCCGTTTGACCTCCATTTATATTTTACCAAAACGGCCGCCTCTGATAGGTCGCCAAAAAGGCGACATTTTTCCGGCGGGAAGATATACCCTCCCCAAAAAGCAAACGGCAGCTTCCTGCCGCCCCGGTTTATCCGTTTTTGCAGAAATATGATATAATATATACAGCAGACATCAGGAGAATAATCGTGGGAGATCAATTCAGCATATTAGAGAAAAAACGCCGGGGTTGCCGGGGCTGCCTTATAACGGTATGGGTCGTCATTCTGGCTTTTATAGGCTTTTCCATATACGTCACCCGCCTTCCCTTTTACAAGCCCTACGAAGAATGCAGCAAAAACTGCATAAACGCGCTGATACCCGCTCTCGGGAGGTATTACAGCCACAACAACCGTTATCCCGACAGCCTCGCCGAACTCCAAGGAGAATATCTGAAGGATAAAAACGCAGTTTACTGTCCCCTTCATAAAGATAAAAAGGCCGGCTACATATATATAAAGCCGGACTCGCCGGAATACGGAGGGGTAGTGCTGAAGTGCAGGGAACACAGGATATTTGACAAAAAAACCGAACTCGCCTTCACTCTTAAAGGCAAGATCAGGGCCAGGATCACGGAAAAGGAGCGTTAATCCCATGAAGATCACCTGCGCGGGGCATGCCTGCATCTTTATAGAAGCAGAAAAAAATATTGTCACCGACCCCTTCATCAGCGGAAACCCCCAATGCGGGCTGTCCCTTGACGGGCTGCCGAAAACAGACGTTATCCTTCTTACCCACGGACACGGCGACCACCTGGGAGATACGGCAGAAATAGCAAAAAGAGACGGCAGCCTGGTGGTGGCTCCCGTAGAGCTTGCCGTTTGGCTGAACATAAAGGGCGTCAAGGCGCACCCCATGAATTTCGGCTCAATGGATCTGGGCTTCGGCCGCCTTTCCATGGTCACTGCGACCCATTCGTCCTCCGTCAGCGAAAACGGCAGCGCGGTAAACACCGGCAATGCGTGCGGATACGTTATAAGGACCGGAGGAAAAACCATATATTTTGCCGGCGACACCGGACTTTCGGCCGATATGGCCCTTCTTGCGGACGAAAAGCCCGACCTTGCTTTTCTGCCCGTGGGAGGAAACTACACAATGGACGCCGAAGACGCTGTCAGGGCCGCGCGCATGATAAAGCCCGCTTTGTGCGTCCCCATACATTACGATACTATGCCGGCAATAACTCTGAAGGAAAAAGAGCGCCTTCTTTTGCAGTCGGAGGGCTTCCGGTTCCTGAAGCCGGGAGAGGCGATAACGCTTTGAAAAACCGGTTCGGTATCATAGACCTGGGTTCCAACTCCTGCAGGCTTTACATAATGGAACAGCAGGGTCCAAAACCGCTGCTCCTGAGAAAAGAAAGAAGAGTCGTCCGGCTTGGCGCAGGAAGCTTTTCCGAAAAAAAACTGACTCCTGCGGGAATGAAACGGGCGGCAGTCTGCCTTATGGAATTTGCCGGGATACTTAAAAGCGAAAAGATCACCCGCCTCAGGGCCTTTACCACGTCTGCGGTAAGGGACGCCTCCAACAAAAAGGAATTCGTGGATCTCGTAAAAGAAACCAGCGGGATCGACCTTGAGATCCTTTCCGGAGAAGAGGAAGCCCGCGCCGTTTATATGGGAATAAAGGCAAATCTGCCCCTTTCCGACAAAACAGACCTGTTTCTGGACATAGGAGGCGGCTCCGCGGAAGTCATTTGCGCAGACTGCCGGGACATAAGGTTCATCCGCAGCTTCCCCCTGGGGGCCGTCCGCCTTTACGAACGCATGCTCAACGATCCCGGCGAAGTCGGAGAAGACCTTTATGGCGAGCTTGTAGGATACGTTACGGCAGAAGCCGCCTTGCTGGGGGATTTTGTAAAAGAAAATCCCGTAAACACCTTTTACGGCACCTCCGGCACAGTGCTGAACCTCGGCGCCGCCACTGCGGCAAGGCTTGATAAACCGTATCCCGAAACCTATACCGTCAAAGCCGAAGACCTGCGGGATACCATTGCGCTTTTAAGAAAAATGGATCTTAAGCAAAAAAAGAGCGTGCCCGGGCTTATGCCGGACAGGGCCGATATCATTATTGCAGGAGCGGCAGTCCTTGACGGGCTCATGGCCCTGGCTTCGGCCCGGGAAATAACCGTGACCTCCTTCAGCATAAAGGACGGGATCGCGGCGGAGCTTATGCTATGAACGAATATCTCGTATATACCGACCCCTTTGCCGAATATCTTCGTTCGGTAAAAAACAGGTCCGAAAACACCATCATCGCATACAAAAAAGATACGGAGGAATTCCTTTTCTTTATTGACGAAAAGCCTGCGGACAAAGCGGCTATAAGAAGCTGGATGGGAGCCATGGCTAAAAAAGGCATCGGCAAAAATTCACTGGGAAGAAAAATATCTGCCCTCCGCACCTTTTTTGATTATCTGGTGGAGCGGGAAAAGATATCTTGCAATCCCTTTGATTCCGTTACCGCCCCGAAAAAAGAAAGCAGGCTGCCCGGCTTCCTGAAAGAAAACATCATGGAAGAGCTCCTGTCGCTGCCGGATACCGAGACTCCCCTGGGCGCAAGAGACGCCGCCATACTTGAGTTGTTTTACTCTTCGGGGATGCGCATCGGAGAACTGACGTCCCTTGATACCGGGGATATAGATCCGTCTTCGGACGAACTGAGGATCACAGGCAAAGGAAACAAAGAAAGGATAGTCCTGATAGGCTCCCACGCCCGCAAGGCGCTGGACCGCTACCTGTCGGTGCGCCACAGGCTCCAAAAGAACGAAAACGAAAAGGCTCTTTTTCTCGGGCATACGGGCAAAAGGCTCGTGGACACCAGCATAGAGCGCATGCTGAACAAATACTCGCTTATGCTTTCCGAGATACAGCACATATCGCCCCACATGCTTCGGCACACCTTCGCCACGCATATGCTCAACAACGGCGCAGATATACGAAGCGTGCAGGAGCTCCTCGGCCACAAACGGCTGGAAACCACCCAGATATATACCCACGTTTCCATCCAGCACCTTAAGGATGAATACAAAAAGGCCCACCCCAGAGCGGAAAAAACGGACAGGAAAATGGAGAACTGATGGCAGCGATCATTTCAAAAGTCAAGCCGGGTTCCATAGCCCGGGAGCTTTCACTTGCAAAGGGGGACGAGATCATATCCGTCAACGGCGCCCGCCTGAGGGATATCATAGATTATGAATACCTGACAGATGATGAAAACGTACTTCTTTTAGCCAGGACAAAACGCGGGCTTGAAGAATTCGATATAGAAAAGGAGGCCGGCGAATCTCTCGGCATCGAATTTGAAAACGCTATCTTCGACCGCATAAAAACCTGCGGGGCAAATTGTGTTTTCTGTTTTGAAAGGCAGCTTCCGGAAGGCCTCAGGCCATCGCTCAAAATGCGCGACGACGACTACAGGCTGTCATTTCTTTACGGCTGCTACGTGACCCTGGGCAACCTGAAGCCGGAAGACACCGGACGTATCATATCGCAGAGGCTCTCGCCTCTGTACGTTTCCGTCCACGCTGCCGACCACGCTCTCAGAGAAAAGCTTCTCGGCAAAAAAGTGCCGGATATAATCTCGCAGCTTTCATATTTTATTGAGCACGGTATAACGTTCCATTGCCAGGCGGTGATATGCCCCGGCTTGAACGACGGCCCGCAGCTGGAAAAAACCATAAAAGACCTGGCCGGGCTGTATCCCGGAGCCGCCTCCCTGGCCCTTGTCCCGGTGGGCCTCACAAAGCACAGAAACGGGCTGCCCCAAATTACGCCGGTAGATAAAGCCAAGGCCGCCGAAATAATCGATACGGCCCGGGCGTACGGGGAAGGATTCAAAAAAACACTGGGAACACGTTTTGTCTTTTGCGCCGACGAATTTTATATCAAGGCGGAAAAGCCGTTTCCCGAAACCGATTATTATGAGGATTACCTGCAGTACGAAAACGGCATAGGCCTCGTGCGGGATTTCCTGGATAACGCCCCCAAAGGCGTAAAAGCCCTGGACAGGCTCGAGCTTTCCGGAAAAAGGATCGCAATAATCACGGGAAAATCCTTTGAGGCGATAATGAGAAAAACAGATCTCGGCAAAAACAAAAACAGCTTTGAGATAGTCCCCTGTGAAAACGTCCTTTTCGGAAAAACCGTCACCGTAGCAGGCCTGCTGTCCGGCAAGGACATACAAAAAAACCTGCGGGGCTTCGATGCGGCGGTCATCCCGTCGGTATGCATATCCGACGAAGGCGTTTTTCTTGACGACCTTACCCCCGGGGAGCTGGAGCGAAGGACGGGGATCAGTATAATCATCTCAAAACCGTCTCTTTACGATATGGCCGCAAAAATCAAAAAATATCTGAAAAAAACAAAAGGCGGGGTATAGATTTTATCCCGGCCCGGGAGTATAATTAAAGTAATTGAATATTTAAACAGGAGATTTATTCTATGCTTCCTTTAGGAATCCAGCTTTACACAGTGCGCGAATACATGCAAAACGATTTTTACGGCACCATAAAAAAGGTTGCCGAGATCGGCTACAAAGGCGTTGAATTTGCAGGTTTCTACGACAAGGACCCCAAAGAAGTCCGCAGGTTCCTCGATGACAACGGGCTCGTCTGCCACTCTTCCCACGACCCTTTCCCCGACAAGGACAACGTCAATATGCTTATTGACAGGATGTCTGTCCTGGGAGGGACGCGCTCCATTTCCGGAGTAGGCCCCGACGCTGTAAATACCGAAGACAAAGCAAAACGAACCATCGAGCGGTTCGCCGCTGCGGCAGAACTTTTCAAGGGCTCCGGCATCCGCTTTGCCGTGCACAACCACTGGTGGGAATTCTATATCAAATACAACGGCAAGACCTTCTTTGACATGCTCTGCGAACAGGTCCCGGAAATAGAAAGCGAGCTGGACCTGCTGTGGTGCGCCGTGGGCAACTCGGACCCCGTGGAGGTCATTAAGAAGCACCCCAAAAACATCACCATGCTCCACTGCAAGGACGGCAATTTTGACCGCCCCTGGAAGGAAGGCGACAAGGTTTCCCAGACAGCCAACGGCTTCGGCTCCGTGGGCATCGACAAGGCCAGAAAGGCGGGCGAAGCCAACTGCGCCGAATGGGCGGTAGTGGAGCTGGACGGCTATGACGGAGAAATGTGGGACGCCGTTAAGGACAGCCACCGCTGGCTCACCGAAAACGGGCTTGCAAAAGGAAAA
>JAGDAG010000252.1 GCA_017959625.1 Abditibacteriota bacterium
CATTTTTCCCTGTTGGCCAGATTGGGAACGTAGGTCACCCTGAGGTTGGTGCAGCCGTGAGGGACCATGGTCACCATACGGGGCGCCTCTTCCACCGTACGGAAGCTCCACTCTTCGTAGTTGCGGAACTGCCAGCAGCCCCGCCCCCCGGCGGCGTCGGTGCGGTACATGGGCACCTCCAGCACCACCGGCGGGTTCTCCCATACGTAGCCCTCCGCGGGCTTTTCCACCACCTTTATATCCTTTGCCTTGGTTTTCGCGTCCAGAGCGTAGGCCCAGGGAGACCATTCTCCCGGGTTGGCAAAGTCGGGCCGGGCCTCGAACCAGGGCCAGGTGTCGGTCTCCGGCGTTATCTTCAGGCCGTTATAGGTGTTCCAGGCGGCGGGCACGTCGATGGCGTAAACTATGGGGCCTCTTTCCACGCAAAGGGGATATCTGCGGGCGGTGTAGCTGTCGTCCACGCGGCTGATCTTCACCTTCATGGGAAAGGTGAAAACCAGTTCGTCCCCCGCCTTCAGAGGAGCGGCCACGGAAGCGTAGCCCGACGCCCCTTTCTGCAGCTTCTGCTTTTTGCCGTTCAGGGCTGCCGAGGGCGAAGAGCACCATTCGGGCACGCGGAAATAAAGGATATCGGCGTTTCCGCCGGTGATCTTAAGGGTGACCGTGTCCCTGAAGGGATAAAGGGTATCCATCTCAAAAGAGAGCGTTCCGCTTTTCACCTCTGCGGGGCCGTAGCAGGTGAGATACAGCCTGCCCTCTTTATCCTCATAAACCATGTCCCTCACGAATTCCGGCACCGCGCCTACGGCCTTGGTGTTGCAGCAGGCCACGTAGAAAACGGGGGCGAAGGCGCCCTTGTCCGGCACGTCGCCGTATTTGGAGGAATCCCTGGTGGCGTAAAGCTGGTTGGGAGCCACGTTGTACTGCACTCCCTTTTCATCCTTCCGCCTTGCGCCCTGTATGCCGTTGAAGAGGCAGCGCTCTATATGGTCGGCCCAGGAGGCGTCGCCGGTGGCCTCGATGAGCCACGAATAGGAATGGTTGTAGGTCATCAGGTTGCAGTATTCGCTCTCCAGCACGCTTCCCACGGGGCTCAGCAGCTCACAGGAGGCGGAGGGGGCGCCGGTTTTCTGCACCTGCTTTTTGAGGGCCTTTTCAAAGCCGTTGACGGAGGCCTTTCTGTATTCCTCGTTGCCGTTGACGCAATAGATTATGGCGGGATGCTTGGTATCCTCTCCGTAGGCCACCGAATGCATGGAGCCGAAAATGAACTCGTCGGAAAGCATCTGCGAAACGCGGTTCCGCTGGCCGGAGTTTTCGTTGAGCCAGGCCTGCCAGTCTTCTGCAAGCTTCAGGAGCCTGGCGTCGCCGGTATATGCGTAAACCACGCACAGAGACTCTATTATGGTAGGACCGGCGTAATCGGTCTTCACGTCCTTGAAATTGTCGCAGAACCACAAAAGACCTTTATGGACTGCCTCCAGCACGTCCTTCCGCTCCGTGGCCTCATAATAGGAAAGCAGGGCCCTGTAGCACCAGTTGGCGCTCCAGGGGTTGTAATCCACCAGGCGGTTGGTATCCTTCCCGTAGCCCCCCAGATAGCCCTCCGGCTCCTGGTTTGCAAGCACTTTGTTTACCCAGGCCTCCGCCTTTGCCTTGAGCTCCGGGTCGTCAAGGGTGAAGGCCAGCTCCACCAGCCCCATCCAGTAGGTGCCGGATATCTCGGCGGACCAACCCGAAGCAAAGGTGGGGTCGTCGGGAGAAGCGTGGTGGGGCAGCTGATAGAACCTGCCGTGGTCCACAAAGGGCCGGGCTATCATATCGGGCTCCAGCTCGTCCAGGTGTCCCCCCATCCCTTCCTTGCTTCTTTCCAGCTGTTCCTTTATCCACCCTTTTGCGGTGAGGCTTCCCAGGGGAAGCTTGGAAAGGGAGTTATACGTCTTTGCCTGCGAGTACTTATGTGAAATATTCATACAAAATGCAGGCAGGCATAAAAGCGACAGCAGCGCGGCCAAAAAAAGCATTTTAAACATTGCATCTCCTTGAGCTAAAAACGTTATTCTATTCATATTTTAACAGAAAAACGCCTGTCTCTGCAATCGGGACAGGCGGTAAATCATGCCGAAAGAAGGCGCCGGAGGTCATTTCTCCGGGCCGTTCTCCTGTATATTTTTGCTTTCGGTAAATATCTGCTGAAAGATACGGGCAAGATATCTGGAGTATCCCGGCCGGCGGTTCCTGTAGATATCCTTCAGTATCTCCAGTTCTCTCACGGGAGCGCTTATAGTAAGGCCGTGTTCCTTTTTATACGCGCCGATCTCCCTCACCACGTCTATTCTTTGTTCAAGAAGATCAAGGATCCGGGCGTCGATAGCGTCTATCTCTTCTCTCAGCCCGTTAAGGTCTTTTTCCATAGCGGCTCCCCAAATATATTTTTTTGCGGGCTCCCGGCCGCGGCGAAACGCCGGGGCGGGGCCTTTCAACTTATTATACGAATTTTTTACTGTTTTGGTTTCTTTAAAGCGTATTCCGAAGCTCGTAGGGCTTCAGCTTTTTTTCGGCAAAAACCGGCCTGAAGCGGGTGAACCTCATAAGGCCGTTGACCATAGGCACGGAAACGAAGCCGTCGCCCATGAGGGGCCGGGCGTATTCCGCAAAGCCGTCGGTGACGTCGGTTTTGTCGGGAGTTATCCACTCTCTCGGGAACTCTTTTTCGGAATTTGCCACCAGCTCCAGGGGCACCTTTGTGTAGCTCACCCGGTAGCCGGGCCCTTTTTCCCGGACTATGGACGACATATAGCCGGTGCCGCAGGAAACGGCCGTTTCCACCGCCCTTATGCCCAGCTCCTCCGCTTCGGCAATATCGGTGACGGAAGCGTTTATTATGCTGTTCCTCTGGTCGTTGCCCGGCACCTGGCACCGGGCCATGCCCCTTACCGGGAGCCCCTTGTCGTTGAGATAATTGATGACCTCCTGGGCAACGGTGGTCCTCGATGCGGAAAACTCCACGTGGCCGAAGGCGTCCCGGGCCTTTCCCACGTCGGCAAGATCCATGCCTTCGTTCACTACCACCACCACCCTTCCGTCGCGTTTCAGCCTGTCGTTCACCTTGTCGGCAAGCTCCGGCAGGGTCACTTTGCTTTCCGCCAGATATATCTGCAGGGCAAACCTGCGTTCCGGGTCTGCAAGCCTTGAGGCGGCGGCGATAAAGCCCACGCTCCGCCCCATGGCCTGGGCGACTATCACCGGGTCGCAGGTGCAGGAGCCGGCGTTTTCTTCGTTGAGGCACTGTATATAATGGGCCCAGTATCTTGCGCAGGAGCCGTAGCCCGGCGTATGGTCGATCTGCTCGAAGGTGCCGATGTCGTTGTCTATGGTCTTCGGGATCCCGGCGCACACCAGTTCCACCCCCTGCTCCGCCGCAAGGCGGCTTATCTTGTTGGCGGTATCCATGGAATCGTTGCCCCCGGTATAAAAGAACCAGCCTATATCGTGGGCCTTTATAACCTCGATTATCCGCCGGAAATCTTCTTCGTTCTCTTCTTTGAGTTTATAGCGGCAGGTGCCTATGGCCCCGGAAGCGGGGGTGGTGCGCAGCAGGGCGATCTCTTCGCTGTCCTGGGCGGAGATATCCAGAAGCTCTTCCTTAAGGATGCCCTCCACTCCGTGCAGCGCCCCGTATATCCTGCCGAAGCGCCCGGGATAAGCCATAACTCCCCTGATGACCCCCAGAAGAGAAGCGTTGATCACCGGAGAAGGCCCTCCGGACTGGGCTGCCAATACGTTTTTCATATCACTACCTCAAAAATACAAATTCCCGACGCCTGTTCCCACGCCGGTCCCGTTGAGTCCCGCCGCAAATTCGTCCGTATCGGGAAAGATATTCAGTTTTACGCAAAGCATTATGCTGTCATCGGCATAGCTGCCGGTCTGTTTTTTATATACCAGCGACACGTCGTAGCAGTGGCGCGCCGCCGTAAGCTCGCCCACTATATAATCTATTTCTTTGTCATAGCCGTCGTAATTGAGATACGCCCTCAGGCGGAGGTCCTTCAGCAGCGCCAGGTCGGCAAGGAGCCTGCCGGAGGTCAGCCTTCCGGAAACTGCGTTATATCTTGCGCCGATACTCAGGGACGAAGTCTTTCCCGCCATGCTCACCTGGCCGATTATGGTCTTGAAGCGCCCTGCGTCTATATCGTAGCCGGAGGCGAGGTAAGCCGAAAAGGAGTCTCCGGGGGCGTACCGGACTCTGGCGTTCAGGTCGTGCCAGTTTTTTGTTTTCCCGGTAAAATCATAGCCGCCGAACACCTCCGCCGACCAGGGCTTCAGGTCGTAGAGCCATCTCAGGTTGACGTAGTTGTACGAGCTGATATAGTCCGACGAAACGGGGGAATACCCGTGGGGCTCCTGATACCTGTAATCAAGGCGCCACCTGTTGGGGCCCGCCGTCAGGTTGTAATAAATATTTCCCCCCAGGGAATATTTTGCCATATCCGAAGCGTAATAAAGCTGGCGGTATTTTGCCGACGCGCTTATATAAGAAGACTTGGTGAGGTCCATCCTGTAATCGGGGATCTCCATCTCAAACAGGCTGCGGTCCACCCGGGTCCTGTCCGGAAGGGCAAGCCTGGAATACCCCGCCGTCAGCTTCACCCTGAAGCCTTTGTCCTGCCACAGCCCCAGCCTGGAGGTATCGGAGCTTATCACCAGCTCCGGCTTTTTTTCCGTGCCGGTATAGCCTTCCCCGGCAAGCTCGTCGTAAAGAAGGGCCCCCAGGCTCCAGTCCGCCGTCCTTCCGCTGCCTTCCAGCGCCATTTTGGTTGTAAGGAGCTTTCTTCTGTAATCGGAATATCTGAAATCCGAATAGGAAAGAGACCCGGAGAACTTTGTTGAGGCAGACAGCCTCTGTTTGAGGGAAAGGGTGTAAAGGTCGCTTCTCGTCCGGAAGCCCGTATCGGAAACAAGGCCCGACCAGTCAAAAAGGGCGTCGGTGGCTCCCGCCCTGTATCCCAGTTTGGCGCCGAAGGAATACCGCTCTACGTCGTCCCTGCCCCTGTAGCTCGTGTTCCTTCCGTCTGCGGAAGCGATAAAATTCAGGGCGCCGGCCTTCTGGCTGTGCTTGAAATTAAAGGTGCGGAAGTTGCCCTCGCCGAAGGCGTTTATGATATGGTAATACCCGGCCTGCCCTTTGATATTCCCGGAAACGCTGCCGTAATCCTGTTTTATGCCCAGGCCGATCCCTTTTTTGGACATGACGTCAAAGAGAAGGAGGCCGTACATCCGGTCGTTTTTCGGGTTGTAGGGATACGCAAATTTGCCGAACCAGCCTTCCGTATCGGAATAACCGCTTCTGGGGACCGCCCTGGGGTCGTTATACCTTTCGTCAAGAGGTATCTCCACGTAAGAAAGGGACGCAAGCTTTTTGCCGTGCCAGAAGAATTTTGCGTTTTTCAAAACCAGCTTTTCGGAGGGATAAACGGTGAGTTCGCTGCATTTCAGGTCGTAATGGGGCTTATCCCGGTCGCAGCCCGTCACGGAGGCCGAACGGGCCTTATACGAGGCTTTTTCCCTGTCCAGTTCTTTTGTCTTTATATAAAGGGGGCTGTCTATTATTCCCGCGGAAAACGCCGGCTGCAGCGAGAGCGCCTGTTCTTCGGCGCGCAGGCTGCCGGTCTTCAGGTCATAGATCACCTGCTGCCCTTTGCCGGAGATATCCGGCGACTTTATCTCGGGGCCGTCCCACAGCACCGCTTCGTTGGCGCGGTAATCCACGCGCCCTTTTCCGCCGGTGATCTCCACGCCGCCGCACACCAGGGAAACGCTGCCTTCAAGATACGCTTCCCGGGGCCTGGCGCCGTCGTATATGATGCTGATATCGTCGGCCTTCAGTTCCGCTTTCTCCGCCGCCGGCAGGGAGGCGGCCGAGAGCAGAACCAAGGCGAGGAGCAGCAGCCTTTTCATCTGTCCACCCCCGCAACCAGCAGAAGGCCCGCGGCGGAAAAGCAGATCACTATGCTCCAGCCCGCTATATAGGGGTTTATCCCGCCGGTCTGCCCCAGGACCCGGGCGAACCACATTATGTTCCAGTAAACGAAGAAAACGCAGATCCCCAGAACCAGGGAGTTCCCGGCGCTTTTCGGGGATATCCTCAGGCACAGGGGAACGAGGCAGAAAAGAATGGCGACAGAAGACAGGGGAAAGGCCTGCTTGAAGGCGTATTCCAGCTCCAGGTCTCCGGGCTTTATGCCCGCTTTCTTATATTCCGCCACCTTCCTGCGGAGCTGGAGGCCGCTGTAGGCCGAGTTTTCCTTCGGCGCGTTTATAATAGAAGAAAAAACGGAAGAATCTATATCCAGGCTGAAGGTCTCAAAGGCTGCGCAGGTCGCGGGGAGCCCTTTTTTGTCAAAGGTATAGGCGGTCCCGTTCCTCAGGATCCACACCCCCGAGCGTTCTTCGGCGCTGTCGGCGGTGATGAGGGCGGGAAAATCGTTTGTCCAGCTGAGGGAATAAAGCAGTACCTTCCGGTAAAGGAGCCTGCCGCCGCTTCTTTCTATGTTCCTGACCCTTATGCAGTAATCTCCGGACTTGACGAAAACGTCCGGCTCTATGGGCAGATCCCCGGGGACGGAGTAAATTTTTTTCAGTATGTTTTCCGCCGCTCTTTCCGACCGGACTATTATGAGTTCCTGAAACATATAGCCCGCCACGGTGAGCAGGGCGCCGAAACACATGACGGCGGCGAATATCCTTGCCGACGGGACGCCTGCGATCCTGATGGCGGTGAGTTCGTTTTCTCCGGAAAGGCGCCCCAGCCCCATGCAGGCGCCGAAAATGGCTCCCGCGGGAAGACTCATCAGAATACAGCCGGGAAGCTTGCACAAAAGATAACAGGAAACCGGTCTCCACTGCGAAAGCCGGCTTACTATAAGATTGAGATTCGAATAAACTATATTGCCGAAAACAAGAATGAGAATCAAAAAGAATCCCAGAAAAAACGGCGCGAGTGTTTCCTTCAGAAGGTATTTATCCAATAACCGCATCGTATCGTTTCCTTACTACATATCTATTATAGCATAACGCAAAGGGGTTTGAAAAACGGGGGCCCGCAGTTTTCCGGAAACACGCCGGACGGAAAAAAAGCCTGTTTGAGGTCAAACAGGCTTTTTTTTTTGCGGCGCGTCAGTTTTCGATCTCCACCAGCGCCTTCCCTTTTTTCTCCCAGGGGATGAAGGCGGTCTCCGCGCCGTCAACGGCCGTCCGGGCTTTGCCGGTCTTTTTGTAGCGGAGGCAAAGGGTCATATCCCGGGCGGGGATATCCAGGGAAGCGCGGGTGCAGAGGGTCTGCTCCGCGGGCCTGATATACACGCCTTTTTCATCGAACCACACTCCGAACACGCCGGCCAGCACCGCTCTCACAAAGCCCGTGGCCGACCAGGTCTGCCGGGGGACGCTGCGCCAGGTGGCTTTGTCCGTATCCGGCTCCTGCATACCTCCGTAGGGCTCTCCGGTGAGGGGGTGATATATCTCGTAAAAGCCGTCATGCCTCGTTGCCATTTCGGCGAGAAGCCGGGCCTCTCTGCTGAAAACGTCTCCCCTGCCCGCCTTTGCCGCCGCTTCCGCCACGAACATGGAACAGAAGGGCCACACGGTGCCGCAATGGCGGCCGAAGGTGTCCGGGTCCGGCTTATACCTGCCGAAGGCCGGCTCCACGCAGGCCACGCCCCACGGGGTGGAAACCAGATTATCAAATATCCTGCCGGCTTCGTTTTCCGGCAGCATATCCGCCAGCACGAGAAAAGCGATGCCCAGGGCTTCCTGGCGCTCGCAGTTCCCCATGTGGTCCCTGAGATAATCGAAGGAGCCCGTCTTTTCGTTGCGGAAGGCCTTCACCACCGACTTCTTCAGTTCCTCCGCATATCCCAGCCACTTCTCCTTTTCCCCGGCGCCCAGGATATCCGACATTTTTGCCGCCAGGACGTAGGCTTCGTAATAAACGCAGTTGGTGGAAAGGCAGGCCATGGGGTCGCCGGAAGCCGTGCCCTTAAAGGCGAATTCCGGGTTCCTTTTCGCCCAAAAGGCTATGCCCGGGTTTTTGCCTTCCTTTTCCCTGTAGTGGTCGGGATACGCGCTGATGCCGTCGGCGTAAACGCCCCCGCCCATAAAGAGGCCCCATTCCGGATTGAATTCCAGTTTTCTGTAGGCTTCCAGGGTCCTTTTCACTACGGGATACCCCTCCCGGAGGAGCGATACGTCTCCCGTATAAAGATAGCAGTACCAGAGGCCCAGGGTCCAGATGATGCAGTCCCAGTAGTTGCCGGAGCATTCCGGCCTTTCTATGGAATCCGTCAGCACTCTGCCGTCGTCGTCGGTCTCCGTCATGGAAAAGAGGTTGTTCCTCACGACGGAGGGATACAGATACCCCGCGTTCCTGGTATTTATGGCTGTATCCCTCGTCCAGGGCGTGGGATAGTCGAACCCGGCGCACAGGCAGGCGTCAAAGCCCTTATACGGCCGGATATTGCACCATATATCGTTGAGGGCGATGTCAAAGGCCTTGTCCAGCGTCCCGTTGTCGCTTTTCAGGCTGTCCGTAAACTGCCTGAGGCCCGGGGTTTTCAGAACGCCCTGCCCGGCAAGAAATTCCAGCCCCCTGTCGAAGCCGGGCATCAGGGTGGTGTCGTGGTGCCCGCCCTCTATCTCCAGATACTCGAAATCGGCCTTGCCGGCAAGCTTTTTTGCCAGCCTTTGGCTGTTGGCGACAGGGATAAGGGCGTCCCCGGTGGAGTGGGATATGAACACCGGCATTGTGAGCCTTTCGCTGTATGCCAGGGGCGAGGCCGCCTCATATTTCACCGGGTCATCGTCAAAGCCCGCCAGGATGGCGTTCAGGATATCCTGTTCCACACCGCCCGGGGCTTTCGCCGCCGCCTGCCGCAGAAACTCCGTATAGGAAGCGATATCGGAACAGGCGCAGAGGGCCGCCACACCGCCGATATCCTGCGGATATTGACAGGCGTAGCTCAGGGCGCCGGTGCCTCCCATGGAGCCGCCGATAACGGCGAATTTGCCGGTCCCGAAACGTTTTCCGAGCCACAGCAGCATGTTGTGCATATTGGCGGCGCATTCGGGGTTCATCCAGCCGTTGCCCATGGTGTCAAAGGACACTATGCCGTATTTTCCTTTCAGGGCGGGCAGCCAGTGTTCCGCTATATCCGGCCGGGTGTAGGGCTGGTCCGCCCCGGAGCCGTGGCCGTGGAGCAAAATCACCCAATCGCTCCCCTCTTTGTCCGGCTCCCACACCAGGGCGTAGTCCTTTACGTCGCCGCAGGCGTAGTCCAGCCTGTGGTCCGGGGCGTTGGGCAGGCCGAAGGGATCTTCATAGGGAGTATATCCGAACTCCTGCTTTCCGCAGGCTTCCTCAAGGTCCGCTTCGGCTATGCTCCGGGCCCGGATCAGGAGCTCCCGTCCCCCGGGCAGGGCCTTATATACGTCCTCAAAGGAATTGTTCATATAATAAACCTTTTTGCCTTCGCCGGTCCGGATCACCGAGGATATCACTTCGTCGAATTCTCCGTCTATGCGGCGGGCGGCAAGGCAGGCGGGATGGGGCTCGCCGGCGTTCACCAGCCTGCAGCGTCCGCTCCAGGGAGCGTTTTCCGCATACAGGCAGGCGGAAACGAGGCCTATATACAAAGGGCCGCCTTCGGGGAACACCACCGTCCAGCCCTCACCGAAATGCGAGGCAGCGGAAAGAAGGGCCTTTTCGTCAATTTCACCGGCGCCGGGAAGCGCCGCTTCGGCGTCCCTGCCCTCCTTCTTTGCCGTTTCGGCTGCATATTTCTCCGGGACGCCCGGGGTAAAGGGCCGCGGGCTCTTTCTCAGCCAGGCGCAGTTTTTGCCTTCCACGTTCACCAGAGGCAGCGTGTCATTGGAAGCGAAGAGGACCCCGCCGTTTTTCACCCAGGCTTCCAGCCTGTCCAGGGTAGCCTGCTCGTAGGTCTGGCCCGCCAGCAGGACTATGGCGGAAAAACGGTCCGCCAGGCCGTCCTCTATCATATTCTCGTCCAGCCATTCGAAGTCCTGGGCGCGCCTCAGCAGAGAGGAACGCCTGATGAAGTCGTATATGATGCCGGGCTTCAGGCTCAGGGAGGTATTGGGCATAAGGGCGGCGGTCTTCAGAAGAGGAGCCTGCTTCCGGAAATACCTGTTGTATTCCGCGAATTTGATGCCCCGCACGTTGGGCAGGTCGGGAGCGTCCATAAGGTA
>JAGDAG010000253.1 GCA_017959625.1 Abditibacteriota bacterium
CAGGGCCAGCCTTATAAAACGCAGCATGAGCCGGGGGGTTATCTCCATCAGCTGGTCCCTGTCCATAAGGATGATGCCTTCCCCGGCCTTGAGCAGGGCTGCCTCCCGCACGTTGAGAAAAGCGGTCATTTTTATGATGTGCTCCACCACCCGCGGCTCCAGGGCGTCCTGGGGTATGGAATCCAGGACGCCGCGGAAATTCACTATGTTTATCCTCACCATTACCAGCACTATCAGCGCCGGAGCGGCAAGGGCCATGACGAGCTTCAGAAAAACCGGGCCGCCGTGAAGCACGTAAACGTAGCGGTACGCGTAAACGAGGGCGGCAAGGGCCAGCAGCTCAAAAACGTATTCCCACAAAAACAGCCGCTTGAGATGCAGGTCGAAATCAGTTGTCTTCCTCAAGTCTGCCCTCCTTCCACACAAGCCTGCGGGCTTTTATACCGGGCACGAACAGAGAGGCCGTTTTTTCAAACTGCTCCCTGTCTCCCGTGGTATAGGCTTCCAGCCTGCCGCCGCCCTCCGCTCCGATCTCAAGCAGCCTTCTCGCCGCTTCTTCCGCGGGGTCCGCTATGCGGCTTTTGGGCAGGAATTCCCTTATGGCTTCCAGCATAAGGGGATAGTGGGTGCAGCCCAGGATCACGGTATCCGCTCCCGCTACCTTTTGGCAATGCCGCCGGCACGCCTCGCGGCAGAAGGCGGTGCCCAGCAGGTTGCCCTCCACTATGGGGACGAATTCGGGGCACGCCTCCTGCGCCACGGCCCCCCGGAAGCCCGCGGCGGAGAGGGCGGCGGGATAGGCTCCGCTTTTTACGGTGCCTTCGGTGGCAAGGACGCCCACGCTGCCGCTGCCGCCGCAAAGGGCGGCGCCGCATTCTATCATGGATATCACCGGCATCCCGGGATAGGTCTCCAGCAGATACCCGCAGGCCACCGCCGAGGACACGTTGCAGGCGATGACCAGAGCGTCTATGTCTTTGCCCGCAAGAAAAGCGCTTATCCCCCGGGAATATTCCAGTATCTCGGAAAAGGGCTTTTCACCGTAGGGCACGTGGCAGGTGTCTCCGGTATAAACCATATCCGCGCCGGGCAGGGCCCGGCGTATGGCGCGGACCACGGAAAGCCCTCCCACTCCCGAATCGTATAAACCTATTTTTTTTATCATCTGCATCCTTTACTGCATATCCGGGCCGAAGGGCTCCGAGAAATCAAGATGTCCTCCCAGAGTCTCTATCTTTGACCCCTGCACCAGAAGCTGCACCGTTTTTACGCTGCTGTCGTTGGCCGCCGCGGTGCAAGCCAGGGAATTGGCCAGCTGGGCTTCCTCCAGGGTGCTTCCGGAAAACTTTTTTATATCTTCGGAAAAATCCACGAAAGCGACTCCGCCCTTTACCCGGACCCTGCCCACCAGCCGGGTCCCTTCGGGCAGGACTCCGTCCTTCACCAGCTTTTCCGTCAGCAGCTCCATGCTGCGGGTGAGCTTGTCGGTAAGCAGATCCCCCGCCGGGACGCTTTCCGCCTTTTTCACGGCGTTTTCACCCTGCTTTTCGTCCGGAACGTAAAGGTCTATGTTTTTCCCCGACCCGGGCACGGAGCCTTCCTTTTCCGTAACGGGCGGGATGGACGGTTTCAGCCCCTCCGACCTGAGAGGAGTGATCTCCGCCGAATATTTCCGCCCGAAGGCGTTTCCGGCAAAATAGGCTCCGACCACGAGACCGGCGCCTATGACAAAAAGGATTAAACAACCCAGAAATCTGTTTTTCATAATAGTTGTCCGCGCAAATAAACATTATTCATATTTTATTATAGCATTTTTCGCAGCATTCTTAAAGCGCGGCGGACGCCGGGGAAGAGGGGGCCTGCGGGGACAAAAAAATACCGGCAGGACGCGCCTGCGCCCTGCCGGTACGCTCCGTTTGCCAAAAGCCTTTAAGGGCCGGTTTGCGTCTTTATTTCTTCGGGAGGCTCCGAAGGGGCGTAATCCACCTTCAGTATATCGAAGTTTTTGCCGAGTTTTTCAAACATGGCCTCTCTGGTTCTTGCTCCCAGCCTCTTGTAATCGCCCTCGCCGAACTCTTCCGGCCCATAGGCCACCCGCGCGGACGCCTTTTTTGAAACAGCCTTGTTGTCCGATACCGAAAAGACTATCTTCTTTTCCCCCGGCCTTAACACGGCGTCGAGGCCGTGTTCATAAACGGGGGGCTTTGCGGAGACGACAGGCTTGTCGTCCGGGTAGCTCAGGGTGTTGGTATAGTCTTCGCCGCGGCCGTTTTTCCAAATCAGCGAAGCGGCAACGGAGCCGTTTTCGCCGGGGGCCGTTTTTATATCATACGCCGCCCCGGAGGAATTGGCTATCCTGACGACGTCGGGGGCAACGAACTCCGCATCGATGACCCGCCCCGAGTTGGGGGAAGAGACCCGCCTGAAGGTGTAGATACTCTTTTTCTTCACCACGGGCTCCGGCCCGCCGTCGTTAATTTCCGCATAAACTATATCGGTATCGTCCGCTATCAGGAGCCTGGTCGTATCGCCCTTCGCAAGCATATCCAGTACGGGCAGGGCGGCCGTGGGGGCCTCCGGTAAAACGGGCTTTTCGTAGGTCATAAGGATCTTCTGGTTCCAGTCTGTGGAAACGCCCCATTCCTTATGAAAGGTGTAAACTATAACGTTATCCCTTTTTTCGGCAAAAACCGAATAATCCATTATGCCTATGCCCGGGCAGTGCCCGCTCCAGAAGCCTATGCCTTCGTTAGGCTTTATGGCTTCTGCCTCGGCCCGGGCCGCCGCGATAAGTTCTTTTTCTTTGTCGTTTTCCTTATCCGCCCTGCCTGCGAAGAAGCCCCGGATACCGTGTTTGGCCTCCGCGGCAGGCGCCGAAGGCGTTCCGGCAGTCTCCGAAGGCCTGTTGGCGTTCGCGTACGCAAAAAACGCCAGGCCAAAAACAGCGGCCGCCAGCGCCGCCGCAATGATCAGTTTTTTCATTTTCATCGTTTCTCATCTCCGTATTATACGCGTCCCGTCCCCGGCGCAAACGTACCGGCGGAACGCTTTTTTTTATTATACACCCGCCGGGAGAAAACCGTCAACGGTCCAAAATATAAAACGCTGGTTTTTTAAAAATTCGGCGCCGAAAGTGATTTGTCAAACTAAGTGCAACAGTTTTGGATTTCGAGGTCCCACAGAAACTGAGCAGAACGATATTTAAGAACCTTACGAGGCCTGGCGTTGATAAGCGCCAGGTTTCGTTGTAGCGTAGCCGGCGCGACACGGGAAAGATTGCGCCCTTTAGGGTAAAATTCCCTAAGCAAGCCATTGCTGTTTTCATTGGATCCCTTTTGCCAGGCACAATATGGATCGGCAAAATAAACGTCACAGTTGAGCCGTTTTTCGATACTATCCCAGCTGGCAAACTCCGACCCCCTGTCGCAAGTAATGGACTTCACCAATTGCGGCGGAAACTGGGACAGCATCTCTACAATTGCATTTTCAACAGTGGTTGCCTTTTTGTTCGGCAGCTTTGCGGCCATGTAAAAGCGTGTCTTTCTTTCGGCAAGTGTGACAAAACATGCCTTGCTTTTGCCCGAACCGCTTAAGATCGTGTCTGCTTCCCAGTGCCCGGCAACATCTCTCTTGTAGACACTTTTATCCCGTTTCCGAATAGATTTTCCTTTGTTGTATTTACCGCGGGTTTCTTTGGTTCCATGATTCTTCCCCTTGCGGCGCAGTACCTTCAGGTTTCCCTTAACCAGATACTTATCATAGATCCAACGATAGATCGTCCGCCAACTCGGCATTGTCAGCTCACAGGGTGTACAGGAAATTTGTTCCGGTGACCATGTCGCTTTCAGCTTCTCGTCAATGTAGGATATAACTTCCTCATTCCAAAACATTCCTCGATGGCAGTATGAGCGTCGCTGCTTATACTTCCTCTGTGCTGTATACGGATAGTAGGCCGGTTTGAAGAACCTGTGTGTACAGTTTCTGTTTATCTCCCGCGAAACCGTACTTACATTTCTTCCGATTAATTTAGCAATTTTTCGGAAACTGAGCCCTTCTAAGTAATATTGCCGTATACAACACCTCTCTTCTATGGTAAGATGATTATAGTTCATACGATTTTCCTCCGTAGTTTTGTTGACTAGCAACTTCATTCTACACGAATTGCGTATGACCTACTACTTACTTTTTACCTGTTGCACTTAATAGTATAATTCACCTAAACACAAAAGGGCTGCAGCCTGAGCTGCTGCCCTCTAACCAACCTTATGATTATTTGGAGCTAAGCCCCGCCAGCTGTACGACGCTTTCCAGGGCGGCGTTCATGGATATACCGAGGCCGCTGGTCTCGTCGGCAATGTTCACTGCCAGGGAGCACTTCATATCTTCGCTCCGGAGGACGCCTTTGGTAAGGTTGACGTCCGACACGTCCTTGTCCACGGTTATCCGGGCAGTTCCGTTCATGCCGGACAGAACGTCCCCGGACATCATGGTAGAAGAAGTGCCCAGCAGCCTGACGGCTTCATCCAGCCCTACTTCCACGGTCCCTGTGCAGACCACCCTGGCTATCCTGTCGCCGTTGAGCTCGTATATGCTCTCAAGGATATATACCAGGTCGCAGGCAAAGGGGTTCTTGGCGCTCTTCACGGTGTTGATCTTCCAGCCCTCGCCCACTTTGACGGGCTTGTCGGGATATCCCGCCTGATTCAGAAACTGGCTCAGGGTGGCTCCGGCAAGCCGGTTTTTCTCTTTGGCAAAGTCCACCTTCTTGCCGTCGGTCTCCATTTCCAGAAGCTTGACGACCTTGCCTCTGGGGTCCACCACGCTCTTGACGTAGGACTTGACGGGGGGTATGCCTTCCGCGGCCATCACGGTATAGGCGCAGACAGTGCCGTTGCCGGCCTTGTCTTTGGCCACGCAGGTCTGTTTGATCTCCCCGGCAAGCCTGATGGCCTGCTGCGGCAGGGGCATGCTCGTTCCGTTGATGGAAACGTCGCCCCCCAGGAAGGAAGTCTCGGTCTTATACTCCGCAGTCTGCCCCGGCGTGAATATGAGCTTAAGGTCTGCCTGGTCGGGGGCGTCCTGCGCAAAAGCGCAAACCGCCGCGCAGCACAGCAGAAAAGCGATGAATAACTTTTTCATTTTCCGTTACCTCTCCGCGCCGTTTATTTGACGCTGTCCACAGATTTCAGTTCTC
>JAGDAG010000254.1 GCA_017959625.1 Abditibacteriota bacterium
ACAGAGCGTTATAAAGGGTTTTTTCTATTTTGTCGGCGTATTCCGCCCGGGGCCCGGCGGCAAGGAGCCTCCGGGTCCAGAAAATGAAAGCCGCAGAGGCGCAGGCTTCGCAGTAGGCCGTTTTGTTGGGCAGAAGATAGGGAGTAATGGAAATACCCTCCGTGTTGGGATCCGAACCTACCCCGCCGGTGATATACTGCTTTTTTTCCGTTACGTCCTTCCACAAAGCCCGGCTGGCGGAAAGAAGGCTCCTGTCGTTTTTCAATCTGCCCACGTCCGTCATACCGCTGTAAAGATACTGGGCCCGCACTGCATGCCCCACGGCCTCTCGCTGCCGGCGGACCGGCATATGGGCCTGGGCCCAGTAGTATTTATCGGGAGGCGAAAGCTTGGGGTCTTCTCCGAGTTCCAGATCAAAATAGCAGGGCTGCTTTCCCCTTTCCGTAAGGAAGAAGTCCGCAAGCTCCAGGTAATCTTTTTTTCCCGTGCATTCATACATACGGACCAGAGCCAGCTCTATTTCTTCATGTCCGGGATACCCCCGCAACCGGCCCTTTTCCCGTCCGAACACATTGCCGATATGGTCGGCATACCGGCGCATGCAGTTCAGGAACCTGTCCTTTCCGGTGGCTTCATAATACGCCACCGCCGCCTCCCTCAGATGGCCCGCGCAATAGAGTTCATGCTTGGCCCTCAGGTCGCGGAACCTGTTTTCGGGCTCTACGTAAACAAAATAGGAGTTCACGTAGCCGTCCGGGCGCTGGGTCTTTTCTATTCCCTCTACGATGTCATCCACCTGTTTTTCCAAAACGGGATCCCGTTCTTTTGCCAGCACGTACGCCGCCGCCTCTATCCATTTGGCCACGTCGGAGTCCCAGAAATAATGGGGCTCGCCGGTTTTTTTGGCGATTTCCTTTTCCTCGGGGGAAAGGACCTCTTTGCCGTTCCATCGGCCCGAAAGGGCCTCCAGCCGGCGGGTCTCCTTCAGCATATCATACTGGTGCGGAACGGATATATCGCGGTTTCTTTTCTGCAGCTCCGTCCAGAAGGAGCCGGTTATATCCACCGATTTGAGCCTGACCTTTTCCAATTTGCACCAGCCGGGCAGAGCGCAGCAAAGACAGATCGCAAGCGCGATAAACAATATTTTTGTCAGATCCATAGACATCTTCTTTTATCCTTTTTCAGACTCGTCTGCAGTCAGGGTCGCTCCGCTTCCGTGTCCGGTGATTATGCGCTCCACGAACAGAAGCCCTCCGTCGGCAGTATGGGATATCCTGTCCCTGACGGTCACGCGGACGGAAGGGTCCTTTGCCCCCGACCGCGCAGCCTTTTCCCTGGCAAGCCCGGCGCACAGCCGGACTGCGGTGTCTGTGGCTCCGGAAAGGGTGTTTTCCACTCTACGCTTTTCGGAAGAATATACCACGTAATCGGCTTCGTCGCCGGACCTGATATACACCTTTTCCATGGCGATTATCTCGCCGGAGACCGCGCCCACCGCATTGGCCACGTCTGCGTTTTCGGGGATCAGCACAGGCGCGTTGACGAATTTGCCGAAACCCTCGAACATATCCTTCACCGTGGCGCCGATAGCGACCAGGGGATGAGGCAGCGAAAGGCTGAAACGCACCCCGCTTCTCTCTTCTGCTATGCCCCGGAGGACGTATTCGAGATCGGGTGATATGACCGCTTCTTTTTTGGTTTCATCGGCAAACTCGCGTTTGACCACCTGGCTGAGCAGGATATACCTGAGTTCCTGCCATATGCGTTTCATGAGCTCATCTCCGCTTACCCCCAGAAGCTTTGCAAATATCCCGAAAGCGTTTTGGGAGCTTTCAGTATCCCATTTGCTCATTTTGCCCTGTATATGGAACAGATCCGTGGGGGTAAGATGCGCCCGTTTAATGGCGCCTGACGCCTCCAGCTGCCCCAGGTGAAGCATTTCTACGGAAGCAAGCCCGAGGATATCCCTTGCGTCGTGGGCAAAAACCGCCCCCCGTTCCCTGAGAATGCTGCGCAGCCTTTCCTCGTCGGGGGTAAGGTTCTGCCTTTCAAAGGCGGAAGAATAGATCGCAACGTCCAAAAGGGACGTGTCCGCAGCCGTCTGATAGCTCTTTCCGGCCATTTCCTCCAGCCTTTCGGCGATATGGGGATAACGGGAGGCTGCGAAGCATACGGGGATATTCCGCACGGGGCCGACGGCGATCTTTCTGTCTCTTGTGAAGGAAATGCGCGAATCGCCTCCCAGCCCGCAGGTATTGATGCTCACAGCATTGATCTGCATCACCGAGCCTCCCAACATAGCGACGTTTGTGGAAAGGTCCACCAGCCCGTCCTTTACTACGGCTATATCGGTGGTGGTGCCGCCCACGTCCGCAACCACAGCGTTTTTCTCACCGGTAAGGAGTTTGGCGCCGCTCACCGAAGAAGCCGGGCCGGAAAGCACCGTTTCTATGGGCTTTTCAAGAGCGGCGGCTATATTCACGCAGGTGCCGTCGCCTTTGACTATCATCAGCCTTCCCCGGATGCCGTAGCTTTTCATGGCGTTCTGCACCGAATCGATGAGGTTTTTGATAACCGGGATTATCCGGGCGTTTGCCGCGGCTGTTTTCAGGGAGTTGACGGCGTTGAGCTTCTGGCTTATCTCATGGGAACACACAACGGTGAGGTCCGGATATCTTTCTTTTATCGTTTCCTTTATCCTTGCCGAAAGCGCGGGGTTTCTGATGCTTGCATAACCGCCCACTGCAATGGCACCGCATTTTTCCTTTTCCACAAGTTTTTCGGCGGCGGACAGCGCTTCTTCCGGATCCACGTCCTCAAGAACGTTGCCGGAAATGTCCAGCGAACCCTTTATCTGAACGCAGGGGGACAGCCCCGCAGCCTCGGCAAACCAGCCGAAAGGGGAATACAGCACCGTGCCCACCCGGCTCCCCCTGCCCTCTACAATGGCGTTGGTGGCAAGGGTCGTTGAAAGCGAAGTCACCTGCACT
>JAGDAG010000255.1 GCA_017959625.1 Abditibacteriota bacterium
GCTTTGCCATGGGCTTCGCCGACGCCTTTTCGGGCTTCGGGCAGGGAATGGCCACCCTTTCGGTTGCGGGAGCCCTGGCGCTTTTGCCCTCCGCCGGCTGGAAGGCCGCCTTTTGGCTGCCTCCCCTGGTCTCTCTCGCCATGCTGGCGGTCTTTTGCCTGTTTGCCAAGGACAGCCCCGGCAAGGTAGGCCTGAAGTACTACGTGGAGACCAACCCCGACACGGCGGCAGCCGAAGCCGAAATGAAGGCCCTCGTTAAGGAAAAGGGCTTTTTGTACCCCTACCGCTACGTGCTGCGCAACCGCACCTTCGTGGCGTGGCTCGTCATATGCTTTCTCGTGGGGCTGGCGCGCTACGGCCTGGTCATCTGGATACCTCTCTATTTCGTGGAAAGGTTCGATATCGACATCACCGCCGGGCTTTTGCAGTCTTTGGCCCTGCCCGCGGGCATGGGAGTCGGCGCCATAGTCACTCCTTCCCTCACCGACAGGTTCTGCCCCCGGAACAGGCTGCCGGCGGTCATGGCCAGCGCAGTAGCAGCCGCCGTACTGATAGAAGCCTTTACTCTGGTGGAACCCTCTTCCCCCGCCCAGCTGGCCCTGGCGGAGGTCCTGCTGTTCCTTTCGGGCTTTTCCGTTTATTCGGTATGCGGCACAATATGGGCCTTTGCTTCGGACACGGGGGGGAGAGTCTTCGGAGGCACCTGCTCCGGGATACTCAACTTCGGCTGTTATATGGGCGCCGCGGTCCAAAGCATCGTTTACGGCTTCCTGCTGGACCAGAAGGGCTGGACTACGGTGTTCTTCTCCATAGCCGCCTTCTGCGCCGTTATCGCTCTTTTGGCCTTTTTCACTACCCTGACAGGCAGGCTCAAAAAAAACCGAAAAACCGAATAATAATATTGTCACCGCCGCCGCGGCCGTATGCTATAATAACAGTAGAACGCCGGGCTTTGCCGCAGGAGTCTTCCGGGCAAACCTGTGAGAGCTGCTTATTACAGCCCGGCTGCGGCGGCGTCCGTTGGGCCAAAGCGGGCCGCCGGCGTATCAACGGAACATCATCACCCCTTCGGGGGCAAATATTAACGAGGTTTTTATGGAACTTGTTGTAGGAGGGGCGCGCTTCGGACAGCCCGACGAAAAGGAAGCGCTTGCAAACATAAAAAAGATGGGGTTCACCTCGGTCCAGATATACGTTTTCTGGAACGATTTCGAACCGGAATTCGGCAGATTCGACTGGTCGTATTACGACCGCATGGTAAAGCTCATCAAGGAAGCGGGGCTCAGATGGGTGCCTTTCATACTGATGGGGCCCCGGTACGCCGCCCCCAAGTGGCGCCTGGAGGAGGATACCTTTGTGCCCCTCGTGTGTCTGGAGCACGGCAAAGAGTGCCCCATTGAATCTATCTGGAACCCGGCTTTCCGGGCCCACGTTTCCCGGGTGCTCAGGGCTTTTGCGGAGCACTATATGCCCATGGACGTCATCGAATCCGTGATGCCCGGCATCTGCGGCGACTACGGCGAAGCCATCTTCCCCGTGCGGGGCAACTGGCCCGGCGCCTATCACGGCCACGACGGCTTCTGGTGCGGCGGCGACGATGCGGCGGAGGATTTCCGCCTTTGGCTCAAAAACAAATACAAGACAGCGGACGCCCTCAACGCCGCCTGGCGCAGCAATTTCGCCTCCTTTAAGGAGGTCCGCCCGGCTCCCATCCACACTCTGCCCTCCCGCACCGCCCATCTGGATCTGGTGACCTGGTACAGGGAGGCCATGAGCCTCTACAGCCGCTTCTGGCTGGACGAATGCCGCAAGGCCTTCGGATACGGCGTTTCTCTCTATATGTGCACCGGCGGCTGGGAGGAACCCTGGCACGGTTCCTGCTTTGCCGACCAGGCTAAATATGCGGCGGAATTCGGTGGCGGCATAAGGCTCACCAACGAGTGCAACAAGTTTTACGAAAACATAGTGCGCACCATCTACACCTGGTCCGCCTGCCAGTTTTACGGAGCCAATATGGGCCTGGAGCCGGTGGGCCCCATCACTCCCCGGGGCTTCCGGGAAAGGGTGTTCGGCTCCATGGCCTACCGCAACGGCCAGATGCACAGCTATTACGGCAACGTGTTCGACGGCACGGACTGCAGAGTGAAAAAGGAAGACTGGCAGATGCTGCTGGATAACGCCGCTCCCGGAAAAACCAAAAAGAGCATAGCGGTGTTTTACCCCTCCGACCGCAGCGTGCTGGACGGCGAGATGCCCGGGGAGTTCAACGAGGCCGTCAAGCTTTTGAGGAAATACTACCCCATAAGCATGATCAGCGAGCAGATGATCCTTGACGGCGCCCTTGACGAGACCGAGGTCCTTATCATGGTTTACGCCAGGTCCACCCGCCGGGAGGTGCTGGAAAAGATCGCCCGCTGGGCAAAGACCCGGGGGAAAGCTCTGCTCTCCAACGGCCCCGTGCTGGACGTGGAGCTCCGGCACGTGGCGGAGTTTGACGCCCTTTTCGGCATGAACGGGGACACCGACTGGGCCACGGGCCACGTGGACCACATAGTGCACCCCACGGAGGGGCTCCCCAGCGTGTGCTCCATCGACAAGATACACGTGATGGACAGCTACGTGAATTTCGACCCGGGCACGGTGCTCATCGCCTCCAACAAGCCCGTGGACATGCGGGCCGGCATGAAGGTGCCGGAATGCTCGTGCCTCTTTATGAAGGCCACGGAAGCGGGCTGCCGTTGCATCATGTATTCCGGCGACTGCGATATGGAATACGACGCCGAGAAGGAATTCCCCTCCGCCCTGGCGTTCCCCAAGCTGCTGAAGGACGCCGCCGCCATGGCGGGGATAGAGCCCTGGGAGCTGAAGGAAGGCGAAGTTGCCAAGGCAGAGCTTCCCGGCGGCACCCTCACCCTTACCGAAACGGATATAAGGCTCGGCCGGAAGTAAACGAAACGCGGGTCCGCCTTCGGGCGGGCCCGCAATAATATGGTATAACTCACGGGGAGAAAAGTATGATACGGATAGTTTTTGCGCTCCTGCTTCTGCTTGCTTCCGCGGCGGTTTTTGCCGCGGAGGTGAAGACCGTGCGAAACGCGGTTTACGGCAGAGCCGGCGGGCACGACCTTATTATGCATATAACCGAGACCGACGACGGCGCAGACTTCAAGCCCGCCATGGTGTGTATCCACGGAGGCGGCTTTTCGGCGGGAGACGCCGAGTCCATGGTGCCCTGGGCGGGAGAAATGGCAAAGCTGGGCTTCAAATGCTTTTCCATAGAATACAGGCTTGCCGGCGAAGCCCTCTGGCCGGCTCAGACGGAAGACTGCAAAACGGCGGTGCGGTACATCCGCGCCAACGCAAAAAAATACGGCATAGACCCCAACCGCATCGGCGCCTTCGGCCATTCCGCCGGAGGGACCCTCGCCTGCATGCTGGGGGTCATGAAGCCCGGCAAATACGAGGGGGAAGCGCATCCCGCGGTGTCGTCCGTGGTGCAGGGCGTGATAAACTACTGCGGCAGAGAGACCTTTACCGAAGGGGCGGGCCCCCGTTTGCTGGACACTCTCTTCGGCAAGGCTGCCGAAGGAAGGGAAGAACGTATAAAAGCAGCCAGCCCTCTTACAAACGTTTCCCGGGCGTCCGCCCCCCATCTTCTGATCCACGGCGACGCCGACGACGTGGTCTCCTACAGGCTGGGGGAACCCTACAGAGACGCTTTGAGAGCCTGGGGAGTGCGCTGCGACTGGCTGCTGGTAGAGGGCGGCTGGCATATAATAGACAACTACGACGTCTGGCAGGATATCGGCAGGTTCTGCCGGGAAGTGTTTTGGAAAGAGGCTGCGCGTTGAAAAAAAATAGAAACAGAGGGGCATCTGCCCTATAAAAAACTGTTCGACGCGCTGATCGACTCAAACAGGCTGTGTTTCGAGACTGTGGGCGCAGACGCCGAAGGCAGGACGATACTGCACAGGTCCCGGACCGTAAACATGAGCAGCGCCTGCGGAGAAGAAAGCGAATACTTCTTTCTGACACCGGAGGAAGTGGCCGTTTATGCCCGCAGGGCGAACAAAAACGGCTTTCCGGGCAAAAAGGAACTCAAAAAGTATCTGTCGCAGGCAAAATAAAAAGCCCGTTGACTTTTGCCGGCGGATATAATATAATCATAGTATAAATATGCAAAGTGAAAACCGAGGGTTTCACTTTCACTGCGAGGTACGTTATGAACAAAAGGACCCTTGCGGCCTTTACCGCCGCTGTTGCCGCCGTATGCGCGGCTTTTGCCGCCTTTGTGTTTTGGGGGCCCGGCGAAAGCGCCGCAGCAGCCGCTCCCGCGAAGACCGCCGCCGTGAAAAGCGGAAAGGCGTCTGTAGTGTATATGACCAAAGAGATATCTCCGGAGTCGCTGGTAAGGATCTACAAGGTTCTGGGGTTTGAGCCTGTGGGCAAGACTGCAGTAAAAATATCTACCGGCGAGTCTTCCCGCAGCAACCATCTGAGGCCTGCCCTTATAAAGGATCTGGTGCAGAGCGTCAACGGCACCATCGTGGAATGCAACACCGCCTACGGAGGCAACCGCGCCACCACCGTCCTTCACTGGCAGCAGATAAAGCAGAGGGGCTACCTGGATATCGCTCCAGTGGACCTTATGGATAAGGACGGAGAGATGGAGATCCCCATAAAAATCAAAAACGGCAATATTTCTGCCGATATAGTAGGAAAACATATAGACGATTACGGATCGCTTATTTGCCTTTCCCACTTTAAGGGCCACGCTATGGCCGGTTTCGGCGGGGCAATCAAAAATATGTCTATAGGCATGGCTTCTTCTCACGGAAAGCTGCGCATACATACGGCAGGCCACAGTGATACGCAGTGGGGCGCCGGAGGCACTCAGGACGGTTTTCTGGAGAGCATGGCCGAAGCCACGACAGCCGTTATAGACAGATTTAAAGGCAGAGTAGTATATATAAACGTGATGAACAATATGTCCATCGACTGCGACTGCGACGGCAATCCGTCAAAACCGACTATACATGATATGGGCATACTCGCCTCTTACGATCCTGTGGCTTTGGATAAAGCGTGTGTGGATCTGATTTACAACCATGTTGCCGGGTCTGACGAAAATACTCAGACTTTTATTGACAGAGTCAACGGCCGCAACGGCCTGCACACACTTGAGTATGCCGAAAAAATAGGTCTCGGCTCCCGGAAATACAGCATAAAGAGCATCGACGCCGAATAGCGTTTCCCCGGGGCGGCAAAAGCGCCGCCCCGTTTTTGTTATGGAGAGTTTCGTTAATCAGGCGGCGGATGCGGCATACTATTTTGCACTGCAGCTCAGGCAGCTTTTTTTTTACTGGGCGCTGGGCATTCTTATAGGATCGACGGTTTCCGTTTTCGGAAAGGAAAAGCTCCATGCTCTCATGGAGAAGCTGCAGCAGTCGGAGCAGGGGCTTTTGGGTCTTATCCCCGCCTGCCTTATAGGCATCGCTTCTCCCCTTTGTATGTACGGCACCATACCCATAGCCGCCTCCTTTTCTCAAAAGGGGCTGAGGGACGAATATCTGGCAGCCTTTATGATGAGCAGCATACTGCTGAATCCTCAGCTTCTCGTATACAGCGCCGCTTTGGGAAAGACCGCCCTCTGCGTCCGCTTTATCTCCTGTTTTCTGTGCGGCATAGCGGCCGGGCTCCTGGTGCGTTTTTGCCGGAGGGGAAAGCCCTTTTTTGATTTTGATGGCTTTGCGGAGCCGAAAACGAAAGACGTGCACCCGAATATGGCTGTACGTCTTTTGCAAAACATAAAAAGAAACGTAAAAGCCACCGGTCTCTGGTTTTTGGCGGGAGTGCTGCTTTCGGCTCTTTTTCAGGCCTTCGTTCCCGAAGAAGCCTTTGCCCGTCTTTTTATTAACAACAGGGGTTTCGGCCTGCTGATGGCCGCCACCATCGGGGTGCCTCTTTACGCCTGCGGCGGAGGCACCATACCCATCCTGCAGGAATGGCTCCGCTCCGGAA
>JAGDAG010000256.1 GCA_017959625.1 Abditibacteriota bacterium
CCCCGTCGCGTCATCCCGTCGCCTTCGTAATACGACCGGCGCAAAGCGCCGAGGCGAAGGCGACAGAGGGATCTTCGGGGGCACCGCGTGCCGTTTTCCTTACGCCGAAAGGCGCAGGCACGTGGGGGGGCCGTACAGACGGGGAACGCTATAGAGCGTTTCCGCCGGGATGACGCCGCGGGGCTTAGCTGAGCGCTATGCGCCGCGCGAGTTCCCTGCGAACGATAGCGGGCAGCGCCGGGGCTCCTTTCTATTGAATACAAAGAGCGTTTTTGCTATAATATATAATTGGAATAAGTAGTTTTTCGAGGATAAATATGGCAGAATTTGCAGAATTAGAGCTTCTCCTGAAGGAAGCCACCGATCGAATAAAGCAGGCGCTGCATACGGAGGAGCTGGAGGCTGCGATCACCGGTTATCTGGGCCGCAAGGGCGAGCTCACCGGGCAGCTGAGAAAGATAGCCACTCTCCCCAAAGAGCAGAAAAAGGACTTCGGCCAGAGAGTCAATCAGATAAAGGATACCCTCACCGCTCTGGCGGAGGCCAGGCGGGAGCAGCTCGCCGAAGCCGAAAAGGCCGCCAGGCTGCAGGCCGAGGCCGTGGACGTCACGCTGCCGGGCAGGCTGTACCGCACCGGGCATACCCACATCATGTTCGACACCATCTTCAAGGTGAAGGAAGTCTTTGCCGGCATGGGCTACGAGATAGTGGAAGGCCCCGAGATAGAGTATTACAAATACAATTTTGAAGTGCTGAATTATCCTCCCGAGCATCCGGCCATGGATGAGCAGATGTCTTTTTATATCAATGACGAAAGGCTCCTGAGGACCCAGACCACCGCATATCAGGGGCGCCAGATACCCCTGCATACCATTCCCATGAAGGTCTGCACCGTGGGCAAATGCTACAGACGGGAAAACGTGGACGCCACCCACGGCCACACCTTTCACCAGGTGGACTGCTTCTGCATAGACAAGGGCATCAGCATGGCCGACCTGAAGGGCACCCTTCAGGAATTCGCCACGCAGATGTTCGGCCAGAGCGTGGACGTGCGTTTCCGCCCCGACTTTTTCCCCTTTGTGGAACCCGGCGCCGAAATAGCCATAAGCTGCGTTTTGTGCGGCGGCAAGGGCTGCAACGTGTGCAAGGGCTCCGGCTGGCTTGAGCTGGGCGGCGCCGGCATGATACACGAGAACATCCTGAAAAGCATGGATATCGACCCCAACGTGTATTCGGGCTTTGCCTTCGGGCTGGGCATAGAGAGGACCCCTATGCTCCAGAGAGGCATCAAGGACCTGAGGCTCTTTACGGAAAACGATTTGAGATTTTTGAGGCAATTATAATATGAAATTAGCTGTTTCCTGGTTAAAGGATTTTGTCACAGTCGGCAGCGACACGGACGCTCTTGCCGGCGCCATCACCATGAACGGCCTTGAGGTGGAAGAGGCCTATACCCTTTCTCCCAAGGATTTTACCGAAGCCGGCGGTCATGAAGCCAGCGAGCTGTGCTGGGACGTGAAGGTGACCCCCAACAGAGGCGACTGGCTGTCCATACTGGGCGTAGCCCGGGAGGTGGCCATAGTCAACAATGCTCCCGTCCGGATGCCCGAAGTAAAGGATTTCCCCATGGGCCCCTGTCCCGTGAGCATCGATATAGCCACGGACAAATGCCGGAGATATATAGGCGCCGCCGTCAGAGGCGTCCGCCTGGCTCCCTCTCCGGACTGGATGGCAAACAGGCTCATCGCGGCGGGCATGCGGCCCATCAACAACGTGGTGGACATAACCAACTACTGCATGCTGGAGCTGGGGCAGCCCTTCCACGCCTTTGACCGCCGCTTCATAAAGGGCGACGAGATAAACATACGCCTGGCAAAGGAAGGGGAGGTCCTCACCACTCTGGACGGCGTCGACAGAACGCTGGACGCCGAAATGATGGTGATAGCCGACAAAAACGAACCCGTGGCCCTGGCGGGCATCATGGGGGGCGAGGGCTCCGAGATACGGGAGGATACGGTGGATATCTTCCTGGAGACGGCCATATTTGACTGCTACAACGTGCGGCGCACCTCCAAAAAACTGAACCTGTCCACGGAAAGCTCCTACAGATTCGAGCGGACCGTTGACGAAGAACAGGCCCTCTACGCGGCCAAAAGAGCGTTGAGCCTGATACTGGAGCTGGCCGGCGGCGAGATAGAGGGTGGCGTCTGCGACGTGTATCCGAACCCTGCCGAGCCCCGGATCATCATCTCCTCCCCCGAACGCATCAACACCATGCTGGGCATGGAGCTGACTCCCGCCTTTATGGCGGAGTGCCTGAACAGAGGGCTGCTGCCCACGGCGCTGAAGG
>JAGDAG010000257.1 GCA_017959625.1 Abditibacteriota bacterium
AACAAATCTACTATAAGTATTCATTTATATTTTTCTAAAAAATACGGTTATTTGTCAACCTTGCAAAAACGGCATTTCCTCTTTTCACGGGAAAAAAGGAAGCCGGCGCAACCGGCGCAAAAAAACAGGGGGGATATCCCCCCCTGCAAAACGGGCATCGTTTTATGCCTACAGAGCCTTGGAAAGGCGTATATCCCTGGAGGAAGCGCCCACCTGTATCTCGTGCTTGCAGGTGTCCCGCATCCACCGGTTCTCCTCGTTGGAGTAGTAGGTGAACCAGGAGGAGTTGTAGTTCACGGAAACGGTCTTTTCCTCGCCGGGCTCCAGGTACACCTTGACGAAGTCCTTCAGCTCCCTGACGGGGCGGGATACCTGTGAGTCTATGGGATGGACGTAAATCTGGGCAGCCTCGGCGCCGGCCACGTCGCCGGTGTTCTTTATTTTGAAGCTCACTTTGTTGTCCCTTATCTGCAGGTCCGAATATTCGAAGGTGGTATAGCTCAGGCCGTAGCCGAAGGGGTACCAAACGTCCTTGTCGTTGGCGTCGTACCAGCGGTAGCCTACGAACACGCCTTCGTCGTATTTGATCCTTTCGGAATTGCCGAATATATTCTCGTTGACGGGGTTGTCGGAAAGCCGCCAGGAGAAGGTCTCGGAAAGCTTGCCGGAGAAATTGGCGTCTCCCGTCAGCAGGCGGGCGAGAGCGGTGCCCCCGGCTTCGCCGCCGATACCCATATAGACTATGGAATTGGCCCGTTTGTACCAGTCGTAAACGGGAGCCATAGCGGAGCCGGACTGCATGACCACTATCGTGTTCTTGCGGCCGCAGAAGTGCAGGAGCATAGCCTCCAGGCGGCTGTCAAAGTTGATGGTGGTGCGGTCGTAAGCCTCGCCGTCGGTGGTGTTGCCGTTGGAGACCACGAATATGAAGGCGTCGTAGCCGTTGAGTTCGCCGTTGAAGGCGGCCCACTGACCGTGGTCGAAGGTAGGTATCCCGCCGGGGAATACCCTGTCCTTGTAGTCGAACTGCACCCCGTTGCCGTATCTGTTGAGCATATCCACGAAGTCGTCGACACGGCTGTCGGGAGCGGGGGTATAGGCGGAGCCGGAACCGGATATAAGAGGCTTGCGGGCGTCGGTGCCGAACACCGCCACCTTCTTTACCTTGTCCGGAGTCAGGGGCAGGGCGCCGGAGTTCTTCAGAAGCACCATGCCTTCCGCAGCGGCGTCGGCGGCTACCTGATGTTCCGCCATGATGTCAAAGTCCTCGGAGGGGCCGGGGTTCTGGATCCTGCGCACCAGGGATATGATCCTGTCCACGTTGACGTCTATCTCGGCCTCGGTGACTTCGCCCTTTTCCAGAGCTTCCTGCATCACGCCGGGAGTGGAAGCGTCATCGGGCATCTGCAGATCCAGGCCGGCCTTGAAGCAGGCGGGGCGGGTATGGACGGCTCCCCAGTCGGAGACCACCATGCCGTCAAAGCCCCATTCGTTCCGGAGAACGTCGGTGAGGAGCCATTTGTTTTCGGAGGCCCACACGTCGTTGATCTTGTTGTAGGAGCACATGATCGCCAGAGGCTTGGCCTTTTTCACCACTATCTCAAAGGGCCTCAGGTAAATTTCGTGGGCGGTGCGCATATCCATATCCGAGGAGATGGCGCCCCGGTTGAACTCTATGTTGTTGGCAAAGAAATGCTTTACCGACACTGCCACGCCCCGGGACTGGATACCCTTTACCAGCTCGGCAGCCAGTTCTCCCGCCAGCACGGGATCCTCCGAAAAGTATTCGAAGTTGCGGCCGCACAGAGGGGTCCTCTTGATGTTGACGCCGGGGCCCAGCAGCATATCCACCTGCTGCTGATTGCACAGGCGGCCCATGCTTTCCCCTACCCTGCGCATAAGGTCCTTGTTGAAGGTGTTGGCCAGGATGCAGGGATTGGGGAAGCACACCTCCAGCTCCAGGTTGGAATGGGGCCCCAGGGGCCCGTCGGAAAACTTCAGGGACCGCACTCCCTTGGAGGCGAAGTCCTGGGTCATCATACCGTTCATTCCCGTAAGGAGCTTTGTTTTTTCTTCAATGGTCAGCCTGCTGAGAATATCGGGGTTCTCAACGGCGCAGACTCCGATTGCCATGCTGACGAGCAGCAGCGCGAGTAACACGACTTTTTTCATACTTTGATCCTGTTATTTATGATTTATGGTTTGACAAATGCTTTGAGCCTTATATCCCTGGAGGATGCCCCCACGCAGATCTCATGGCTGCAGGCGTCCTTTACGAAGGCCTTTTTCTCGGGGGACCAGTAGGAGAACCAGCTGTCGTCAAAGGCCGCGGTCACCGTAGTCTCCTCCCCCGGCTCCAGAGTGACCTTGACGAAATCCCTCAGCTCCTGGAAAGGCCTATTGATCTGTGTGGAAACAATATCGAAGGAGGGCGCTCCGAAGCCGGCAAAGGAGGGAGCGGGCTTGGTGCTGTCCACCGGCCGCACGTATATCTGAGCCGTCTCGCTGCCCTTCCGGGAGCCGGTGTTCCTGATTTTGAAGGAAACCTGCCCCTCACTCACGTCAATATCCGAATACTCGAAGGTCGTATAGCTGAGGCCGTGGCCGAAGGGGAACCACCCGGGTATGCCGAAGCTGTCGTACCACCTGTAGCCCACGAACACCCCTTCCTTGTATTCCGTTTTGCCCGAATCGGCAAATACGGTCTTGTTGAAAAATGCGGAATCCAGATTCAGGGGATAGGTCTCGGAAAGCTTGCCGGAGAAGTTCTCCAGCCCCAGCAGCAGGCGGGCAACGGCGGTGCCGCCGGCTTCGCCGGCAAGGCCCATCTGCACTATGGCGGCGGCGCTCTTGTCCCAGCCCCAGACGGGAGCCATGGCGGAACCGGACTGCATGACCACCACCGTGTTCTTGTGGCCGCAGAAGTGCATGAGCATGGCCTCTATGCGGCTGTCAAAGTTGATGGAAAGCCTGTCGTAGGCTTCGCCGTCGGTGGTGTCGAAATCGCTGACGAAGAAGAGAAAGGCGTCGTAGTCAGCCAGTTTGCCGTTCATCTGCGCCCATACGGCGTGGTCGAATACGGGCTCGCTGCCGCAAAAGACGTCGTCGAAATAGTCGAACTGTATGTCCGGAGACAGCTCTCTGAGCTTCTCCAGGGGGCTGTCCAGGTTTTCGTCCTTCACCTTGACGAAAGCAGAGCCGCTGCCGCAATAAACGGGCTTCACTGCGGCGGGGCCTATCACAGCCACCTTCTTTACCTTAGCAGGATCCAGGGGCAGCACTCCGTCGTTTTTCAGAAGCACCATGCCCGCAGCAGCCGTCTGCGCGCAAAGCTCGTGCTGGGCGGCCCGGGAATACGCCTCGTTTTTCTCAGGCCGGTCTTTCACCCGCTGCGCAAGAGTGATGAGGGCGTCCACGCACCTGTCTATGTCTTCTTCCGTTATCCGGCCTTCTTCCAGGTCTTTTTTTATGATCTCGGGGGTCTTTTTGTCCTGAGGCATCTGCAGGTCCAGACGGGCCTTGAAGCATTCGGCCCTGTTGTGCACGGCGCCCCAGTCGGAGACCACCAGGCCGTCATAGCCCCAGTCTCCCCGCAGAACGTCGTCCAGGAGCCACTTGTTCTCCGAGGACCATACTGCGTTGATCTTGTTGTAGGAGCACATCACGGTCCAGGGCTTTCCCTCCTTCACCGCTATCTCGAAGGCCTTCAGGTATATCTCCCGCAGGGTCCTTTCGTCAACGTTGGCGGAGATGGCGCCCCGGTTGAACTCTATGTTGTTGCAGGCAAAATGCTTGAGGCTCGTGGCCACTCCCTTGGACTGCACTCCCCTGATGAAGGCGGCGCCCATTTTCCCCGCCAGCAGGGGATCTTCGGAAAAATATTCAAAATTGCGGCCGCAGAGGGGAGTCCTCTTCAGGGAGACCCCGGGAGCCAGCAGCATATCGGAGCCCTGCTCTATGCAGTCCGCGCCCATGCCGCGGGCGGCCTCTTCCATGAGTTCCGGATCGAAGGAGTTCGCCGTCAGGGACGAAGACGGATAGCATATCTGCAGGTCTTCGTTCCTGTGGGGGCCGTTGGGGCCGTCGCACATGACCACGGGCTTTATGCCCAGCCTTTCCACGCCCACGGAAGACATTCCTCCCGCTCCGGTGAGCATGGACAGCTTTTCGTCAAGAGTGAGTTGTTTTATGACGTCTTTGTTTTTCATACCGCGTTCCTTATTTGTTTTGCTTTTTCATTTCTTCGACTAAGGCGGGAAGCATGTTCCCGGCGCTGCCCTGCAGCCAGTAATCGCACTGCCGGCTCACGGCGCTGCCGTTAGGGTTGATATCCACCGTCACGGCGCCGCCGGCTTTTGCATAGCTCAAAAGCCCGTAGCCGCCGCTGACCTCCATACTGGTGCCGATTATCATACATATATCGCAGGTATAGGCAAATTCCGCCGCCTTTTCCAGCACGTCGACGGGCACCGTTTCCCCGAACCATACTATGTCCGGCCGCAGCACTCCTCCGCAGGCCTTGCAGCGGGGTATGTTGCTTTCGGTTATCTCCTCCGCCAGAAGTTCTTCCGTGGTGGGATAGCGCCGGCCGCACTTTATGCACCTCACGTTGGCGGCGGAGCCGTGGATATGCCCCGTCCCGGCCAGCCCGCCCCGCTCATGAAGATCGTCCACGTTCTGCGTGCACACGTAAAACTGCGGAACGAGACGGCTCATTTCGGCCAGGGCCGTATGCCCGGGATTGGGCCGGGCCGCGGCTATCTGCCGAAAACGGGAAATGTAATTGTTCCAGACCAGAGGAGTGTTGTCCATAAAGCCCTCGTAAGTGGCGAAGGTCATGGGATCGTACTGCCGCCAGGTGCCGTCGTCCAGATCCCGGTAGGTGGGGAGCCCCGATTCCTTGCTTATGCCCGCCCCGGTAAAGCAAAAGATCTTTTTTGCCCGGGCAAAGGCCCGAATGAGTTCGCCGGGAAACGTTGTGTCTGTTATTTTCTGCATAGTTTTTTCCGTAACAAAAAGAAGTTCATAATTATTATAGCATACCGCCGGCTGCCAAAAGCGTTTATCCGCAGTTTTTTTTGCCGGAAAGGCGTATTGAACTATGATATAAATAGTGTTAAAATAAAGGTGATATCCCGCCGCGCGCACTTTCCGCGGCGCACGTTCGGAGACCGGACCATGAACAAACAAACCGACCGGTCCGGCAGACACGAAAGACTGCTGTATTTCATTATACTGTGCCTTGCCGGACTGCTGATAAACTTTGTAGGCGCCCACGTTGCCCGCATGTTCTCCCTGCCTATATGGCTGGACGTCATAGGCAACATACTGGCGGCGGCCCTGGGAGGGCCTATACCCGCCATAGTGGTAGGCTTTACCGCAAACCTTATAAACAGCATCGGCGACATCTCCACAGCCTACTACAGCTTCGTAAGCCTGCTCATCTCCATCGCTGCGGCGTGGTTTGCCGGCAAAAAAGCCTTCAGCCGCCCGGCTATGCTGCCGCTGGTGGTGATAGCGCTGGCCTTCATCGGAGGCGTTCTGGGCTCGTGTCTCACATGGATACTCAACGGCTATTGTTACACCGAGGGCATCTCCGGGGAGATCGCCAAGGACATCGGCAGAGCGGCGCGCTTTTCACCCTTCTTATCCCATATATCGGCGGATTTCATTATCGACCTTTTCGACAAAGCCATCCAGGTGGCGGTCACCATGGTGATATTGCAGCTGATACCCGCCGGCATAAAAAAGAAGTTCCGCATATTCTCCGCCCGGCGCCGGAACAGGGTGCCTTTTCTGCAAAAGATCTTAAGGCGGCAGTTCTCCCTCAGGGACAAGGTGGTAGCCTTCGTGGTGGCGGTTTGCCTTCTGATAGCCTCCTTCGTCACCTACATGAGCTACGATCAGTACAGAAAAAGCGCCATAGAGCAGCAGATACCCCTTGCCTACGGGGCGCTGAAGGTGGCCAAACGCTATATAGACGCCGACCGGATCAACGAGTATATGGAGCAGGGCGAAAAGGCGGAGGGCTATACCGAGACCAAGGAAAACCTGGCCCACCTGATGAACAGCACCAAAAACATAGAATACGTTTACGTGTATAAGATACTCCCCGACGGCTGCCACGTGGTATTCGATCCGGACACAGCCGACACTCCCGGGGAAAAGCCGGGCGCCGTGATCCCCTTTGACGAGGCCTTCATGGAATACGTGCCGGACCTGCTGGAGGGCAAGAAGATCGACCCCATAGAATCCAACGAACGCTACGGCTGGCTTCTGACGCTTTACGAGCCCATCCGGGATTCCGGGGGCGTCTGCCAGTGCTACGCCGGCGTGGACATCAATTTGAATTTTATCGACATCGGCTCAAAGCAATTTCTGGCAAAGGTGTTCTGCCTGTTCTGGGGCCTGATAATCGTTATAGTCACGCTGGTGATATGGCTCGCGGACTCCTTCGTCATATTCCCCATAAACGCCGTGGCAAGGGCCACAGGGGAACACAACAAAAACGAAAGGCCCGAAATCACCCTGCGGAAGCTTGAAGCTTTTGAAATAAGTACCGGCGACGAGATACAGAACCTGCATTCCGCCGTAAAACGCAATCTGCGGGACATAGTGGGCTATATAGAGCAGACCAACAGGCAGAACGCGGAGATACAGGCGAAAAGCGAAAGGATCGAAGAACTGCAGGCCGGCCTGATAGACGCTTTGGCTATAATCGTGGAGAGCCGGGAGGAGATCACCGGCGAGCACGTGAAAAAAACCAGGGCCTACACCGATATCATAATGCGGCAGCTGCTGAAGGACGGCCAGCATACCGACGTCATCGACGACGACTTCATGAGAGGGGTCAAAATATCCGCGGCAATGCACGATATCGGAAAGATCAAGATCCCGGAAACCATCCTGAACAAGACGGGGAAGCTCACCGACGAAGAGTTCGCCGAAATGAAACAACACACCACCAGCGGAGCAAGCATCATCGACATGGCTCTCAACGAGGTGAACACCGGCGATTCCGATTTTCTGAAGCATGCCAGAGACCTGGCGCTTTATCACCACGAAAAATGGAACGGAAAGGGCTATCCCACCGGCCTTGCGGGAGAAGACATCCCTCTGGCCGCCCGTATAATGGCGGTTGCCGACGTGTTCGACGCCCTGGTATCCAAACGGCCCTATAAAAAGCCTATGTCTTATGAACAGGCTATGGAGATAATAACGAAAGACTCGGGCACCCATTTCGATCCGGTGATAGTAAACGCCTTTGTGAACGCCTCGGACGAGGTGAGGGAAACGATGAAAAAGCAGCTTTACAATGATATAACGAAGGAGGAATAGATCATGCTGCCGATACGAAACACCGACGGAGGATACGCGGTGGGGATAGACCTGGGAGGCACCACGGTGACTGCCTCCGCAGTGAGCCATGACGGAAACATACTGAGCCGCATAGAATACCCGTCTCTTGCCAAGGAAGGCATGGAGACCACCTGCCGCCAGATATCCGAGGCTGCCGACAAGGCCGTGAAGGATGCGGGTCTGAGAAAAAGAGACGTTATAGCCTGCGGCATGGGGACCCCGGGAGTGTTCGACGCTCCCACGGGAGATATGTTTTTCGTGCCCAATTTCAAGGACTGGGACGGAAAAAACCTGTACCGGGCTCTCGCAGAGCATTCTCCCTATAAATACTATATAGGCAACGACGTGAACGCGGCGGCCTTCGGCGAATATTTTTACGGCGCCGGAAAGGAATCCCGGGCCATGGTGATGTTCACCATGGGCACCGGCATAGGCAGCGGAGTGATAATAGACGGCAAGCCCTTAAGGGGCGTTTTTGCCTCTCCGGAAATGGGCCACATAGTGATAAGCGAAAACGGGCCCCGGTGCGTCTGCGGAGCCAGGGACTGTCTGGAAGCCTTCTGCGGAAGAGACGCTATAACTGCCCGCTGCCTGGAAAAACTTGCGGCGGGGCGGGACTCGGCCGTCAGCGAACTTGATAAAGAGCGTCTGACTCCCAAGGATATCGACATATATGCCGAAAGGGGCGACGAACTGTGTCTGGAGGTGCTGCGGGAAACGGGTTATTATATGGGGCTGGGAGTTGCCAACGCCATCAACATCTTCAACCCCGACCTGATAGTCATAGGCGGCGGCGTAGGCCAGTCGGAGACCCTGTTTGAAGCCCTGAAAAAAACGGCTTTCGAAACTGCCATACCTTCCCTTGCGGAAAAATGCAGCGTGATACAGTCGCCTCTGGACAACATGGCCGGCGTGCTGGGCGCCGCCGGGCTCGCCTACCGCGGCGAATACGCATAACGCAGAACCATGCGCCGGAACGGCCGGGCCGTTCCGGTTTTTTTTGCGCCGCCGGCAAAAAAATACGCCTGCCTTTTGCGGCAGGCGTTTTTTGCTGTGTTGCTATTTTATGATCACTTCGTGGCCGGTGCGGGCAGATTCGTAAACGGCGTCAAGTATCTGCATGAGCACTACGCCGTCCTCAGCCGGGTTCCTGCATTCCATTCCCTCGGTGATGCACTTTATAAAGTGGGCTGTCTCCTTTACAAACATATACTCGAAGCCCATCTTGGGATTCTGCGCCAGGGAAACGTTGGTAAGATAATCGTTCTGCTGGGTGTACATCTTGAGATCGGGATAAAGCACCGCTCCCGACTTGCTGCCGTAGATCTCCACGTTCTCTTCTTCCTTGGGGATATTCATGCTGAAGGAGACCTCTATATGCAGTATGGCTCCGTTGTCGAAGCGCACCAGAGCGGTGGCCATATCCTCTACGTTGAAGATATCCGTTTTGCTGTCGGCGTCGGAGGCTGTGTAGCCTGCCAGCAGCGACTTGATGCCCGGGCGGTTGCCTAATTTGTCATAGGTGGCGCCGTAAACGCTCACAGGCTTGGGCTTGCCCATGATATAGCGCACCATATCGATGACGTGGACTCCCAGATCGATGAGAGGGCCGCCGCCGGAAAACTCCTTGTTGCCGAACCAGCCGCCGGGAGCGCCGTTACGGCGTATATACCTTGCCTTGGCATAATAGATCTCGCCGAAATCGCCGGCGTTGACGAAGTCCTTCAGGACCTCCATATTGTCGCTGAAGCGGCGCATGAAGCCGATCATAAGCAGCTTGCCGTTTTTGTCTGCGGCTTCCTTCATGGCATTCGCTTCCTGAGTATTGAGGGCCATGGGCTTTTCGCACAGCACGTGCTTGCCCGCATTGAGAGCCATTATAGAGCAGGGAGCGTGGGCCGCGTTCCAGGTGCACACGCTGACAGCCTCTATCTCGGGACATTCCTTCAGCATGGTGGCCTCGTCGGTATAAAGGCGGGTCACGCCGTGCCGGGCGCCTTTTTCCTTGAGGCGTTTTTCGTTTATATCGCAAAAAGCATACAGCTCTACGTCGGGGTTGGCCTTGTAGCCCGCTATATGCACCTCGGAGATGCCTCCGACGCCGATAACGGCGACTTTTGTTTTTTTACTCATGATATTCCTTCTTTTTATGAATTTTGCTATTCCGGCATTAAAAACAAGCCTTCCAACTTCATTTTACCCAACGCCGCCGATATTGTCAACTGTCCGGAGAGTTTTTTTTATACGGATACCACAGGCCGTTTCTTCCGGCTCTCACCCGGTAAAACGCGTGAGGCCCGGGCAGAGGCGCCGAAAAAAAAGGCGGCAGGCTTTCCGCCTGCCGTCTGAAGCGATCTACAGAGTCGCGTGTTTAGTATCCGAATACACTATCTTCATTTCGTTATCCGTGTCATAGTAAACAGCAAACGCTCTGCCGTACCAGGTCTCCCCTGCATTGACGTTCTTCTTGTTGATGATAAAGGTCCCTGTGAGAGCGGAACGGCTCTTGGCCTTCCCCACGATGACGTTGCTCGTATCGAAGGTCAGGTCGCCGGGATCCGTTGACGACTTCAGCATAAGGACGCCGTAGTAGACCATGCTTCCGAAATCGTCTCCTTCCAGCACCTGGCCGGCAAAGGATATCTTGCCTTCGCCGGAATAGGCGACGGGCTCCTGCAGGCTGGCTATGGTGACGCTGTCCGCAGCGCCGTCAAAGCAGGCGGTAAGATCCATGTCGGAATAAACGGAGATCTTTATCCGGTTCTCGAAGGAAACGACGTTATCGTTTCCGTCCTTCCAGCAGCTGAAGGCCTGTCCGCCGTAGCTTGCGGCCGCTTCGGCCTCAAACACACGGCCGAGTTTAAATTCACCTGTCGTCCACTCTGCATCCGGATTCGCCTTATACCTCACGGTGAAAGCATCCGAGGAGATACGGGTCAGCACGGCGGTGAAGGTGACGTCGCTGGTCACGCTGCCCGAAGAGGGAAGGTCGCCGGGATAATCGTTGGTCCACTCCTTCACCTTGAAACCGGACCGCACGCCCTCTTCACCCACGTTGAAGGGATAATCGACCTGGCTGAAATCGGTGACCTTCTGCACCTTGTACACCGTGCCGTAGCTGTCCTGGTAGGTAAAGATCTTGCCTGCATCGCGGAACACCGCCGTGATGCCGATGTTGTAGAACACGCTGTAGACAAGAACGGGATCCTGTCCAAGTATGTTGCCGTGCTCGTCCACCCAGTAAACGAATTCATAGCCGTCGTCGGGGACCGCGGTAAAGGTGACCGCGGTGTTCTTTTCCTCGATCACGGAAGATACTTCTTCTCCGCCCTTCATCACCTTGCCGTGCTCCGCGGTAAAGGTGATGTTGCAGAGCAGCCGCACCAGAGCGGCGGCGTACATATCGTCCAGATAGCCGTCGGCTTCGGTCTTGGTTATGTTTATATAGTTGTCCCGCAGCGCCGTTTCGGCAGCCACCAGGGGCGTATTCAGGTTGGCAAGGCTTTCGGCGGAAAACATACGGCGGCCCCTGCCGAAGAGAGCCCGGTAGTAGTTCACCTGCGCCTGCAGCTCGGCAGCGGTGTGGTTGGTGACGCTGGCCGAGAAATTGATGGTGGTCTCCGGATAGTCGGAGACGAAAACGGCGGCTCCGTCGGCTATGCTCACTCCGTTCACCGTAAAGCTGTCAACGGTGATATCCGTGCCGTCCTGTATCACGTCCACCAGCCGGAAGTCGGAATAGGGTATCACTGCGTCAGCGCCTATATCGGTATTGTTCACCAGATCACCCACCTCCAGCCTGAAGATGTTCCTGTTCAGAGGCACGTTGTCCTTTTCGGGCTGGGAGATGGCCACGGTCTTGGTGCCGTTTGCGTCATAAACGGGATAAGCGCCGGCCACGTAGCGCCAGCCGGTCCCCAGATCCACGGGGAAAGCGCCGCTGAGCATATAAGTGTCGGCCTTGCCCTCGGAATCCGACATACACTCCGCCCCCACGCTGGCATAGCCTGCCACCTCCATGGTGATATTATCGGTAAAGTCGGTATCGTAGTAGCAGTTACGAATGATGACATCGTTTTGGAAGCACTGGATGTATCCCACGAGCCCGCCGACCTGGCGGGACTAATGTTCGGGACCCAAGGGGCCTTCCTGTTTGCCCACGGTCTTCTTTCCGGCGATGTAGCAGGATGAGATGCTCGTTAAGGGAGTATCGCTGCCGTCGTGCTCCACCATCCCGAAAAGGCCTCCGGCAAACCCGTTGCCCGAGGTTTTGATGACGTCGCTGTCGATCACCCGGCAGTTGCTTATCTGAGACCCGTCATGCACATAACCTGCGATGCCTCCCGCATTGCCTTTGTCGGTGGAAACGGAGCAGTTGTCCGCGCTGCAGCCGTTTATGGTCCCGCCTTCGTTCTGGCCCACTATGAAACCGATAAAAGTTGAATAACCGTTGGTGTTGCCGGCGGTGTTGGTGATATCGACGCCCGACACGCTGCAGTATTCCACGGTCCCGGCGTTATAACCTGCTATACCGCCGATTTCGTCCTGTCCCGTCCAGGTAAAATCAAGGTCCTTCACCAGGCATTCCCGAATGAGCCCGAAGTTGTCGCCGGCGATCCCGCCGGCATTGTGGAACCCGGTAGGGGTAAAGCAGCTGGGGCCCTCCACTACGCATCTTTCTATGGTCCCCTCAGCCTGGTTGTCGTCGGCGAAGACGCCGATGTCCTCATTTGCCGTAAAAGACGCCGGGAGCTTTACCGTGATATCGCGGACAGTGCCTTTGTTGTTTACTATCAGACAGTCTATACCCTTGATCACGGCGCCGTTGCCGTTGATAGAGTACCCTTCGTCCAGAAGCGCCACGGGCTCCCAGTCCGTATAGCCTGTCATATCATAGGTGCCTGCCTGGATGGTCACGTTTTCCATGACGTACTGCCCTTTCAAAGCGTAAAGCTCCGCCGCGCTGGTGACGGTGATATCCGCAAACGAAGCGGCGGAAAAGCCGGCCAGCATAAGAGCAAGGCATGCGAAAAAGGCAAGCTTTGCAAATACAGAAGTTTTCATAAACTCTCCTATTATTGGTTTTTTCCGGCGGCGCATTAGTGCCGCCAGTCTTATTACTTGTTTTCGGCGGGAAAAGTTCCGTTTTTACCGTTTTTTTGCAAAAATGAGCAGTTCCCCTATCCTGGTATGCCTGTCCAGA
>JAGDAG010000258.1 GCA_017959625.1 Abditibacteriota bacterium
CATTACCGGACAGGACGAATACGAGCTGCAAAGGGAGCTTGACATGCGGCCGCCCCATATCCCCCTGGCGGCCTTTCCGGAAATATCCATGTACGGCTCCTACCCCTGGGGAGGCTTCGGCGCCAATATCCTGGCGGATTTCAACGCCCGGGTATGGGAGCTGATGAAAGACAGTGTCTCGGCATGCTGGCCATACTCCGAAGGCTTTTATGAAGACGCCGCCAAATTTCAGTATCTGGCTTATATGTGGGACAAAAACAGGGACGCCGCCGGCATCCTGAAAGAATATTCCGACTGGTTTTTCTCGCCGGAAGCAAGCGAAGCGTTTCTCCGGTTGAGCCCCTTACTGGAAGCCTCCCACAGAAGGACGGGCTGGAACGTCTCCGGAGACCTCTCCCATGCACCGGAAGCGCTGGAGCTGGCCCGGACCATTGAAAGCCTGATACCCGGGTGGAGCAAAGACAGCCTGCGGTTCCGGCTGCTTATGTCGAGATGCGCCATAGACGATATAATAGCAGAAAAAAGCGCCGCAGACAAAGATACACAAAAACGTCTCAAGCCCTGGTGCGACAGGATCACAAGGCTGTGCAGCCTGCAAAAAAGCCACCTGAAGCCCCCGGCTTTCCCCTCCCCCAAAGACCCCGGCAATCTGGCCTGGGGCAGGCCCTGCCGGGCGACGAGCTGCCTGGAAGGCTATGAGAACAGCGCAAGATGCCTCACCGACGGCGTCTTTTGCGCCGACGATCCGGAGAATTTCTGGGCTTCGTCGCGGGACGACGCCGAGCCGGAGATCACCATAGACCTGGGTGAGGAAAAAGAGCTTAAGACCATAGCGCTGCGCTTTCGCAGCATAAACGGTATATACAGGTTCGTGCCCTCGCAGGTCCGCTTTTTCATATCGCCGGACGGCCTCGATTTCCGGCCCGTTGCGGTGCTGGGCATCCGTCCGGACAACACCCTTCATACGGAAAACGCAGACCCGGTATCCCGCTCTGTCCCGGCAGAAAATTCGCCTGCCGATCCCTCCCACAAATGGGAGTACTCCGTCATGCCCGGGCCTGTCCGGGCCCGATACGTAAAGATAGCGGCGGGGCCGAGCCAGTGCAACGAGGAGCCCTGGTCCGGGCTCATCGAACTCACGGAAACAGAGATATACTGACCCTTCCGCTCTTCCGGCGCCCGTCCGTTCCCCCCTGCTTCCGGAGCGGGCGGGGGCTTCTCTCCCCTTCGGTATCCTTTTAATTTCCCCCTCGGTATGATATAATATATAATGTCTTTTTGTGTCTATTACGGCATTATTATTTTTTTGAGGAATCTGAATTGAGTGACAAAATAGCAAAAAGTTTTTTCGGTGTGAACATCACAGACGAGCTTCGTAATTCATACATGGATTACGCCATGAGCGTCATTATCTCCCGGGCTCTTCCCGATGTCCGCGACGGCCTGAAACCCGTTCAGCGCCGCATCCTTGCGGCCATGAACGACCTGAACCTTGTTCCTTCAAGCCCTCACAGAAAATCTGCCAAGATCGCCGGAGACACTTCGGGAAACTATCATCCTCACGGCGAAGCCATAATATACCCTACCATGGTGCGCATGGCCCAGATCTTCAACGCGCGTTACCCGC
>JAGDAG010000259.1 GCA_017959625.1 Abditibacteriota bacterium
GGAGACTGGGCAAACGGTATTTCTTCATAGAGCGTAAAAACAGCCAGGGTGGGCCCGCCCCGGCTTATTATCCGCGCCTTCATCACCTCCGACGGCGCAGGCCTGCAGGCCGAAAGGCACAAAACAAGGGCAAGCAGCGGCAGGATCATATGGACCGTACTTCGCATAGGTATTCTCCGTTGTTCGTTTTCTTTATTATAACAGTTTCCGCAAAACGGCGCAAGTTGACACCATAAGTTATTTTATATATAATATATTTGATTTGCAAAAAGGAGAACAACATGCTGGCAAAGGTTTTTTCCGCAGCGGTAAACGGTATAGAAGTAAACGAAGTGGTGGTGGAGATCGACTGCTCCCCGGGCCTGCCGGAATTCAGGCTGGTGGGGCTGCCGGATGCGGCGGTGAAGGAATCCATCGACAGGGTCAAGGCCGCCATCCGCAATTCCGGCCTGGATTTCCCTCCCCGGAAGATCACCGTGAATCTGGCGCCCGCGGACATACGCAAGGAGGGGCCCTCCTTCGATCTTCCCATAGCCGCGGCGGTGCTTGCCGCCACCGGACAGGTGCCTGCGGAAGCCCTTGACGAATATCTCATACTGGGAGAACTGGCGCTGGACGGCGGAGTGAGAGGCGTTTCCGGCATTCTTCCCGCCGTGATGCAGCTGTGCAAAATAAAAAAGAAGGCTCTTGTCCCCATGGAAAACGCCCGGGAGGCGGCCATCGTGGAGGATATGGAGATCTACGGCATAAACACCCTTTCCGACCTGAAGGACATACTGCTGGGGCTGCCCAAGACCCCCGTTCCTCCCCCGAAAGAGTGGCTCACCGAATTCACCGGAGCCGATTTCGGCATGGATATGAGCGACGTCAAGGGCCAGGCGGCAGCCCGGCGGGCCATGGAGGTGGCGGCGGCGGGAGGCCACAACATCATGCTCATAGGCCCTCCGGGCAGCGGGAAGACCATGCTTGCCCGCAGGCTGGCCACCATCCTGCCTCCCCTCACCAGAGAGGAGGCCCTGGAGACCACCACCATCTATTCCGTCAGCGGCCAGCTTCTGGGAGGCCGTTCCTTTATCACCTCCCGGCAGTTCCGGGCTCCCCATCACACCATTTCCGCCGCGGGGATGGCGGGGGGAGGCACCTATCCCAAGCCGGGAGAGGTGAGCCTCGCCCACAACGGGGTTTTGTTTCTGGACGAATTTCCCGAATTCAGAAGAGAGGTGCTGGAGATACTCCGCCAGCCCCTGGAGGACCAGGTGGTGGCCATAAGCAGGGCCAACAGCCGCATGACCTACCCGGCCTCCTTTATGCTGGTGGCGGCCATGAACCCCTGTCCCTGCGGCTATGCGGGAGACAGCCGCAAGCAGTGCCGCTGTTCGCCTCAGGAGATCGCCCGCTATATGCACAAGCTTTCGGGGCCCCTTCTGGACAGGATAGACCTCCACGTGGACGTGCCCCGGCTTTCGGAGGACGAGCTCACCGACACCAGGCCGGCAGAAAGCTCGGCAGCGATCCGCGAAAGGGTGGTGCGGGCCCGCGGCCGCCAGCTTGAGCGTTTCCGGGGCACAAAGGTGTGGTGCAACGCCCGCATGACCCCCGCCATGCTGAAGAGCGTCCCCATAGAGGACAGCGCTTCCGGGCTGCTGCGGGAATCGGTGGGAAAGCTGTCTCTTTCCGCCAGGGCCTACGACAGGGTTTTGAAGATGGCCCTCACCATCGCCGATCTGGAAGGGAAAGACGTTATAAATACAAACCACATAGCAGAGGCTGTGAATTACAGAAATCTGGACAGAAAATATTTTTAGGGGATAGCTATGAAAAAAGCCGTTATCGTTTTGTTGCTCGTTTTGTTCGCCGCCGGCGCTTTTGCCCAGAGCTGGCTCACCGACGACGTCAAAAAGGACCTGATGCCGGTAAGCCAGGTGAAACGCGGCATGAAGGGCTACGGCCTTACTGTGTTCCAGGGCACAAAAATAGAAAAATTCAATTTTGAAGTGCGGGGCATCCTGAAGGAAGCCAATTCCGGCGGAGACCTGATACTGGTGCAGCTGAAGCACCCTCTTATAGACAGCCGCATGTCCGGCGTTATCCAGGGCATGAGCGGCAGCCCCTGCTATATAAACGGCAAGCTTGTGGGGGCTGTGGCCTACGGCGGCGGCTTCAACAAGGAAAACACCTGCATGCTGACTCCCATATACGACATGATGGAGACACTGGACCCCCGCCTTGAGGAAAAGCCCGCTTCCGCCGGCGCTCCCCGCGCCGAAAAAAGCGGCATGAAGATACCCCTCACCGTGTCCGGCATTTCCGATCTCACCAGGAACATGTTCAAAGACACCTTTGAAAAATACGGCTTCGCGCCCGTGGCGGGAAGCGGCGGCAGGCTCTCCGGCATGGATACGAAAGGCGCCTCCCTGCAGCCCGGCGCCGCCGTGGGCGCCGTGCTCATCACCGGCGACATAAACGCCGTGGGCACCGGCACCGTGACCTGGAGAAAGGGGAACACCCTGCTGGCCTTCGGGCATCCCATGGACGAGATAGGCCCCACCTCCATCCCCATGTGCACGGCCTACATAGTGGACGTTTTTTCCGGCTACGAGATCAGCCACAAATACTCGGTGCCTCTGGACATAGTGGGCAGCATATATCAGGACAGGCCCTTTGCCATAGCCGGCAGGATCAACGGCGTGGCCAGCATGACCCCCGTGAACACCCACGTAAAAGACAGGGCCACCGGCAGGGAAAAGACGCTGCGCTGCAAGGTGGCCAGCGGCGAGAACTATTTCGGAAGCTTTGCGGTGATGCCGGTGGTGGAGGCCTACGCCAGGGTCCGCCCCCAGCAGACCGACGTGAACTGCCGGGCCACCTACGAGCTGGAGCTGGCCGGCGGCGAAAAACACGTCTTTACCAACTACTACACTTCCTCCTCCGACGTTTCGGGACAGATAGCCCGGGAGCTGTATAAGGCGCTGGAAAGCCTTTCCGAAAGCAAATACGGCTATCAGAGGCTCAGGTCGGTGAACGTGGATATGGAGCTGGATTCCGGCAACAAATACGCCTTTATCGAGCGGGTGTTCATGAACGAAAAAGAGCTGAAGGCGGGAGAAGACGTAGAGATAGGCCTGGTGATGAGGCCCTACGGCAGCAAGACCACCTTTACCGAGACCAAAACGCTGCACGTGCCCGACAATCTGGAGGACGGAAATCTGGCCGTGCTCATATACGGCGGCGCCATGGCGGACGCGGTGAAGCTGGCGCCTACTTCAAACCAGGGGAACAACATACTGGTGAGCGTTACGGACCCCGCCGACAATTCCACGTCTTTCGAGCAGTATTTCCGCAAGGCCATGGATTTTGACAAAAACAACGAGCTGGTGATAAAGCTGGTCCCCGCCTCGGGGGACGTGCTGGTGGTGGAGGGCAACAGGCTCGACGGCATGCCCCCCTATATGAACCAGCTGTTCAGCAGCGTCAACAACTCGGTGTTCACCACCGAAAAGCTGGACTACAAGACCGTGTTCACCGCCGGAGACTATATCCCCATGGGGGCGGTGGTGATGAGCGTTCCCGTAAAGAACTACGCCGGCGTGAATATACGGGACAGAGAGGGGAAGCCCCTTTCCGTGCGCATAATAAAGCCGGCTAAGCCCGACGCCCTTTTTGCCGGGGATCCCGCCGTTCTGAGAAGCCTGGCGGGGGAGCTTGACGAAGCCATAGAAGCGGTGAAAAAGGAACAGGAGGGCGCCGCGGCCCCCGCTTCCGCCGAAGAGAAGAAAGAGGAGCCCAAGCCCGAAGAGAAAAAAGAGGAGCCCAAGCCTGCCGAAAACAAGCCCGTGACCACAGTGGCAAAACGCCCTTCCGTTCTGGAGATAAAGGACGGCGAGCTGGCAAAGGGCGAGTTCCTGAACTGCAGCATAGGAAAGGACAACGCCGTGCTGGCCACAGTGGAGACCCTGGCCGAGGCATCCGTGCCCCAGCAGATGGCCACCTGCGCCCTGCCTTCGGAAGAGGGCATATATATCGGCACCGGCCTGAAGGCGGCGGTGTATCTGAAAAAGGAGGCCGGAAAGCCGGAGCTCGTTTGCGGCCTCGACGACCTGTGGGTCACCCGGCTGATAAACACCCCCGAGGGCCTTTTTGCCGCCACGGCGCCTTCCGGCAAAGTATTCCGCAGAGAGGGCAGAGAGGCAAAAGAGGCTGCAGCCTTTGACCACAAATACATCTCCGATATAGCGCGGCTTTCCGACGGAAGGCTGCTGGTGGGGTTTGCCGATTCGGACACCATATACGTGTGCAGCCCCGGTTTTGAAAAACGGGAGGCCCTGCAGCATAAGGGCGTCTATACCACCGACTTTGCCGAAGCCCCCGACGGGAGCATCATCATCGCCACCAAGGCTCCCCTTCTGAGATACGACGGCTCCGAACTCACCACCCTTTCCGGCGGCTTCGGGGGAAGCATAAGCTGCATCGCCGCGGATCCCGCCGGGAACATATACGCCTTTGTGGCGGGAAAGAACATGATAGTGAAACGCGACGCAAGAGGCGCGGAAAAAACCGCCGAAAGAACGGACGACTGCTTCCGGGCCATATGCGACAAAAGCGGCAACGTGTATTTTGCCGGCAGATCAAAGGTCACCCGCATATACCCCGACGGGCGGTACGCCACCCATGAATTCCGCGGCGCCGTGAATTTTTCGGACATAGTGCCCGGGAAAGACGGCGAGGCTGTTCTGTGCAGCGCCAACCCCGGCAGCATCTACGAGATCCGCCTGCATCCTTCGGAGTGTATGTATGCCACTCAAAGCATAGATATGGGGTCTCCGGTGCTGGTGAGAGGCATAGAGGCTCCCTGCCTCGGCGCGGAATGGTTTTTCGGCTCCGGTTTTGAGGACAAAAAGCCGGCGCAGAAAAACGCCTCTTTTTCCGCCGGAAGGTTCATAGCGCGCTTCAACGAAGGCCTGCAGGGGACCCTCAACAGGATAGCCTTCAGCTACCTCACCGCCAACAGGCCTCCTGAGGTGAAGCTGAAAAACCCGGCCTTCGGCCAAAAGATAAGCGGAAAATACAAGCTGGAATGGGACGCCTCCGACCCCGACGGCGACGCCTGGGTGGCGGCGGTGCTGGCCCTGAAGCCCGGCTCCGACAAGCCCCTGGTGCTGTATCCCAACGACAAGGAGCAGCCCAAGGCGGACGCCAAACCGGAGACCTCGAAGGAGATCGATACCTCGGGGCTTGAAGACGGAGTGTGGCGTTTGGGAGTCATGATAAGCGACGAGCCGGCAAATCCCGAGGGCTTCCTGACGGCAACGGCCGAGGCGGAGGTGCTGGTGTGCAACAGCCGTCCCGCCGTCGAGGCCGCGCTTTCCGAAGACAGAAAGACCCTTTCGGGAAAGGCCTCGTGCCGTTTCCCCGCCGAGATAGCGGGAGTGCAGTATTCCTTTGACGGCGGCGCCTGGTTCTCCTGCCGTCCGGAAAAAGGGGTTTTTGAAGGAACGGAAGCGGCTTTTACCGCAAGCATCACTATTCCCCAAAGCGCCCCCAAGGGTGAAAGGGTGCTGAAGGTGCGGGCGGTGGATACCTTCGGCAACAGCGCCGACGCCGACATAAAGCTGAATATAGAATAGCGGACGTCTGCCTGTCTAAGCAAAGGCATCCTTCGGGATGCCTTTTTTATGCCGGCGGTTTACGGGCTTTTTGCCGCCCGGGAGCGGGAACGGGAATAAGAAAAAAGAAAAATCCATCTTTGTTTAAGATTCGCCGGAAACGGTGAAACGGGACGAAAGGATAACTGCCGGGGATACGGCGGCGAAAGCCCTAAAAAAGGCTCTTATTATCCGAAAGCAAATACTTTGCCGGCAAAAACAAAAATCGTTTTTTTTTGAGAAAATTTTGAGAGCATATAAAAATGCCGTATAAATATGGTATAATGAAAATGAAGACGGCAATTTTGCCGCTTTCGACTAATACTATGTTAAGGAGATACCAACTATGAAAAAAGTTGTGATCAAAAAATCTTTCGGAAGGGCCGAACCGACGGAAAATAGGATTATTATGAAAAAATATCAAATAGGATTGTTTGCATTGGCATGCCTGTTTGTCTGCTCTGCTGTTTATGCCGTGCAGGATCTTAACCTGTATGTCAAGAACCGGGTGTACATGAGTCAGAAGTTTTTTCCTCTGGTTCCTTTTCCCGAATATCTTCAGAATGCCTGTAATAACGGTTCTGAAGAATACGCGGTGTCGATATCCGGCTTTTCTGAAAACATAAACAAAGCCGGGATGATCAAAGTGAGAAAGCTTTTCAGCGACGGTGGTAAAGGGCTGGGAAAGCGGTTATATATATACAGGGGCGATACCGTATTGGCGCGGATCGAGAAGGATCTTGAAAAGGCCTGCAGCGAGCTTCCGGTGGTGACGGAACAAAAGATAAACGGCGATTATACATATACGGTGTATGACGGCGAAGAATATACAAAAGACCTTCACGTGATTTCGGTCATCGGCGTTCTGCGCCATAGCAACAGAATTATCTGGTATGGCACTCAGGACGGCGAAAAACTGACGTTATCCCAAAGAACCCTTCCTTTGGTGGACGTAAAAGAGCTTGCCGACGGACGCTATCTGATAGTTACCGATGATGCAGAGTATTACGTTGAAGATCAGGGCGAGAGGCTGGTGGCGGAAGTTTATGCGGGCAACAGGACTATAGCGACCGTCAAACTCCATACTCCGGTTTATAAAATTCTTTCGGACAATGTGGTGCGCCAGTCCTATGACGACGGGAGCGTGGAGCACTGGCAAATAAGCCTGTCGGACGAGGACATTGAAAAGAACCGGGAGAAATGGCGCGAGTATTATACCCGGGAAAACGGGGATTTCGCAAAATATGACGCGGGAAACAAGCACCTGCTGTGGTGGAACGGAATCGGCAAACGCAGGTCCGTAACGGATGAGACTCATATCCAGGCAATGTGGCGCTATCACGAGGGTGGACCGGAGCCGGCTGCCGAAAGCTATTCGGAAATGAGTTTGGCAAAAACTGTTTCCGGGCGGGGGGCTTTAGCAAAAGGCGTTTCGGCGCCCAATGCCGGGCAGCAAAAAGGGGAGACAAGCGCCTCCACCGGCTGGCTGGCCGGCCTTGTCGCGAAAGTGAAGGGCTTTTTTGCCGGGTTGTTTGCATAAACAAGCGAAAGTATGAGCGGGGTCTTGCGGCCCCGCTTTTTTTCGGCGTCGGATCGGCGGTTCCGATACGAAAGCCAACGTAATAACGGCGTCCTTCGGGATGCCTTTATTATGCCGGCGGCTGTCAGCGCAGGCTCTTTATGGCCTCCGCCATAGCGTCTATGTTTTCGAGGGGAACGCTGCCGGGGATGTCGTGGCTTGAGAAGATCAGCCCCGTGGGGGCAAAGGCGCGGTATATTTCGTTTATATGCCGGCGGATATCCTCCGGGGTCCCTTGGGGGATGATGCTGCAGTTGTCCATGCCGCCGTAAAGCATCAGCCGGCCTTTCGAAGCGGCAAGAAACTCCTCCGGGGGATTGTAACGGGGCTCCAGCGGGTTTATGCCGTCGGCCCCCAGCTCCAGAAACAGAGGCACGGCTTCGATGACACGGCCGTCGGTGTGGTAAAAAACCTTTTTTCCCGCCTTATGGGCAACGGCCACCGCCTCTTTCAGATAGTCGAACTGGAATCTTCTCACCATATCCGGCGAATAAATGAGCCCGGTGTTCATGCAGAAATCCTCCGCAAGATACAGCGCGTCTATGTCCATGGCGCACACCCGGCGGGTGATCTCCAGCATCACGGGCCAGGTCTTTTGCAGATAGGCGTCTATCGCCTCTCCCCGGAGTATCATGGCTTCCATGAGCTGCTGCGGCAGAAGCAGGCTGTTCAGGACCCCCAGAGGGTTGGGGACCATGGCAAATATGGCTTTTTGGGGGTATTTCCTGCGTTTTTGCTCTATGTCCCCGTAGATCGCCGGGTCCTCCGGGCTGCAGACGGGAAGCCCGGAGGCCTCTTCTATGTCGTCCACTTTTCCCCGGGTCATCCACATGGTTTTTCCGTCGGAAATATATTCCGCCTTGCGGGAAGGACACATATCCGCCACTGCAAAGGCCTCTATAACATCGGCGCCGTAATGGGAAACGCGGAAATCCTCTCCCAAAAGGGCGTCCAGCCTTTCCATGGCGTCTCTGTCCATCCAAAAGTTGAAGGGAGGTCTGTCGGGCTTTTTGCCCTCAAACACTGCGCGCACTCTTTCCCGTGAAGTCATTTGTCCTGCTTCTCCCTGCTTTTCAAAAGCGCCGCAAGCCGTTCGCTGTGGATGTTGTCCAGCACCGAGACAAGCCTTTCAAAGGAGGCAAACATCACCGTAAAAACAAGTCCCAGGCACACGGCCGCAAGCTTTATGCCGAAACCCCACTTCACCGAGGGCAGAAGCCCGGCAAGGGCGATCAGCGTAAGGATAAAAACCACCCTGGTCCTGTTTCTTGCGGCAAAAAGCAGCCTTTTCCGGAGGCCGGAGGCGGCCTCGGACATTATCCGCATAAATTCGGCTTTTCTGTTTTCTTCTTTTTCCGGCGCCTCTGCGACGGATATCTCGACGCCGGCAAGGTCGGCGCGGCACTTGAAACAGCGTTTGGCATTATCGGGGTTCGGCGTATTGCAGCCCGGGCATCTTTTCATGGCGGCCTCTTTTCTGCAGGCGAAGGCGCCTGCGTTTATATCATAAAATATTATAGCATAAACGGAACCCGGGGTAAACGGAGGCCGGTATAAATAAATGAAACTCTTGAAAAGGAGATCGTCATGGATGCCATAAGCCAGGCCTTCGGGCGCCTTACGCCCCTGGCCGTTATCACATATTCTGTTTTGCTGGTATTTGCCGGCCTTCTGGTCTATAAAAAAAGCCGTTTTGTGTGCGCTGCTCTGTGCATCGTGAGCCTGACTCTGTTCCTTTCCTTTGCGGTGGCGAGGCCCCTCCTGGTGGAAAGCTATTATATAAATACCTCCTCCATGGAGCCCGGGGTCATGCCGGGAACGGTGGTTTTCTGCAACAAGCTGCATTACCGCTTTTTCCCCGTCAAAAGGCAGGAAGCCGTTTTTATCAGGGTCAACGAGCCCGGCAGCGTTTATATACGCCCCGCCTCGGCCGCCGGAAGGCTGAGAGACTGGCTTTTGGGAGCCGACAGGCGGGAGGTGTATCTGAAACGGGTAATAGGCCTTCCCGGCGACACGGTGCAGATACTCTCTCCCCGTTTCATTGCCGGCGGCAGGGCCCTTCCGGTCCGGGAAGTGCTGAGGGCAACGGGCTTTCAGCCCGGGACCATGTTCGCCAGCGACGGCACCGGGCTGGAGATCAACGGGCAGCATTTTTCTCTGGAGCAGCTGGGAGAGGCCCTGGGGGCAAACGTGGAGATAGCGGGAGGCGTTTACGTAAACGGAAAGCAGCTCACTGAGCCCTATATCCTGGACTATATCCACAACCTGGATTTCCCCGTGGCCGAGGAGCTCCCTTTTCCCGTTCCGATCCCCGGGGATATAAAGCGGAGCCTGGAGCGCACCGCTTCGGGCTGGGTCCTCAGGGTGCCCCGGGGCCGGGTGTTCGTGCTGGGGGACAACAGAAACGATTCGGAGGATTCCCGGGATTTCGGCTGTGTGGATATAAAAGACATAGTGGGGCTGCAGCGGGGCGGCGTGAGGATCGGCACCGGGCTGGACAAAAAGGAAAACGGCGTCCCCCTGCCATAAATACCGCTGAAAAAACAAAGGGGAGAATGCTTCTCCCCTTGTATAGAAACAGCCGGAACGGCCGCCCGAAGAGGCTGCGTTCCGGCTGGCCGAATGGCGCGGATCCCGGCGTTTTGCCGTTTTACGTCCCGGCGCGGGCCCCTTATTTCCCCAAAGTCACGGAGAGCCGCTCCCCGAAGGGTATCCCCCGCAGATCGTAGCATAAAACGCATTCCTCCCAGTCTTCGGGAAGGGTAAAGGACACTTCGCAGACGCCGGCGCGCTGTATATCCCGGGGCAGGTCGAAAAACAGCGAGCGGCCTTTGTTCCGGGCCTCCACCCGCACCCTGCCTTCGCCCCGGCTGCTCCACTCCGCTTCGTTCAGGTTCCGGCATAAGAGCTTCACCGTATGCCCCCGGACCTCCGCTTTGTCGAAGCCTCCGTCTATATACCTCAGGGGAGCGGGGGTTTCCGCCTTTGCGGCCTTGCCCTCCAGGGTCACAAGAGGCAGCTCCGCCGTGGTTTTGCCCGTGGCTTCCGAATACAGGAAAGGCTTTTTGCCCTTTGCCGAAAGAGCGTTGAATCCGTCCCCCGCCTTTTTGTACATTCCGTATATCCCCCGGAAATCCGAGGTGTCTGCCTGTACCGGGGCCTTTCTTTCGGGAAAGCCCGCCGCAAGGAACCGCCGGGTGTATTTTTTGATGGCCTTCGTCACCTCCCGGTCGGTGTAGTCTTCGTTATAAATGCCGTAGTCGCTTTTTTCGTCCACCCGAAAGCCCGGGCAGCTGACCCACATATAGACGCCGTCGGAGCCTGACTTTATCAGGGCCTCGAACAGGTTTTTGTAATGGTCCGCCACTTCCTTGTCCCGGGAGGCGCTTATCTGCTGTTTGCCGCTGTCCCAAAGGCTTTCTCCCGCCTCCGGCCAGATAAGGGGATAGTCCGGCCGGACAAAAAGCCCGTAGGCCCTCTGGAACTCCAGGGGGAGGGTCCTTTCCTTATTCCCGATGCGTCCGTAGGCCTCGGGAGCAAAAAAGTCCACTCCGCTTGCCAGATACCCGAAATCGTAGTCTATCCGCGCCGGGTTTGCATTTACCGGGTTGGAGGTCTCGGACATACGGAAGGAAACGAAATGCCTTGTGTCCATGGCCCTTATGCGCATGCGGGTGTTGTTGTAGTGCTTGTAAAGGAACCAGTCCAAAAACCTTCTGTAGGCCCTTATCATGCCGGCGTGCCTTCCTTCCTCGAAAAACAGCGTTCCCGCCGGGTTCGTCACCTCCCCCGTTTCCTTCCGGGGAACGGGATAGCCCCACAGGGATTCGGCGGCTCCCACCGAGCCGTACTGATCCGCGAGCCAGCGTTCCCAGGCGCCGTCGAACCATTCCCTGTTGGCCCGGTCGCCCCAGGAGGGCTCCCAGGCTATGTCGTAGGCATACTCGGAGTCGTTGTCCGCCAGGCGCAGCAGGCTGATGATCTCTTCGGCAGACTCGGCTACGTTGCCAAAGGGGTCCCCGGGCCGCAGGCTGAGGTTGATCTTCAGGCCGTATTTGTCCGCCAGGCGCATCATATCCAGCAGGTTCATATCACCCGCGTAGCCGGTGAAGACGAAAATGTTGATGGAATTGAAGCCTATCTCCCGCAGCTTGCGGAAGTCTCTCTCCACCACAGCGGGATCATAGCTGTAGTCTGCCAGATAGTTGTTGAAATAGGCGCTCTCGCTGCCCGCTCCCGAAGAAGGCATGTAGTTGACGCCCCAGGGCTTCCACACCTTTCCCCCCAGCATAAAGTGGCAGCCGGCTATGGTGACGAAATCCCGGGAGGTCTTGGTCTGAAAATGTATGGCGTTTTCCAGCCGGTCTATGACTTCGCCGTCCAGGGAGAGAGTGACCTCCACGCCGGTCTCTCCTTCCCGGGGGACCTGCAGGGGCCGGCTGATATCCGCGCATTCGCCGGGCAGGGCAGTCACCTTTTCTGCAAACACCTCTCTGCCGCCGGCAGACAGTCTGCAGACCACTTCCCGGGGAGTGGGGGACACGTTGATGATCCGGGCCCCTCCCAGGGGCTGCATGTCGGGGAA
>JAGDAG010000260.1 GCA_017959625.1 Abditibacteriota bacterium
AAAACTGCGGATATAAGGCTTATGCTGTGGTATTTGGGGCTCCTTCTCTTTTTTATGCTGCTTTTGCTGGTTTTGCTTTTCTGGGACCTTATGCTGACAAGATCGGGCTTTTGCAGAAAATGAACAAAGAATCCTTTATGAGGCGCGCCATCGGCCTTGCCGAAAAGTACGACCCTTCTCCCAATCCCAGGGTGGGAGCGGTGATAGTCAGGGACGGAAAGGTGATCGGCGAAGGCGCCCACCGGCGCGCGGGCCTTCCCCATGCGGAGATCAATGCTCTTCTCAGCTGCGCTTCGCCCGCCGGGGCGGATATGTACGTCACCCTTGAGCCCTGCTGCCATTACGGAAAAACGCCTCCCTGCGCCGACGCCCTGATAGAAGCCGGTATCGCGCGGGTCTTTATAGGCATGTCCGACCCGGATCCCAGGGTGGCGGGAGGCGGGATAAAGCGCCTGCGCAAGGCCGGTATCGCCACGGAATGCGGCATACTTGAGGAAGAGTGCCGCAGGCTTAACCGTGAATATATCACCCACAGGACCCTCAAGAGGCCCTACGTTGTCATCAAGCAGGCTATGACCCTTGACGGCAGGACCGCCACCCGTTCCGGGGATTCAAAGTGGATATCCTGTCCGGATTCCCGCCGCCTTGTCCATGAGCTCCGGAACAAATACGACGCAGTTCTCGTTGGGGGGAACACCTTCAGGCGGGACGACCCGTTTCTCAACGTGAGGCTTGATAAGGCCGAATTGAAACAGCCCGTCCGCATAGTCCTTACGGAAAATATCCCCGCCGGTACCGGCGCCCATATCTTTTCGGAAGGCGGCGGAAAAACCGTATTTGCCTGCGGCGGGGCCTGCGAGGGGACGGAAGAACGGGAGGGCTGTACTCTTTTGCATTACCTGAAAGGCGACCTTGGCAGCCTTTTGAAAACTCTGGCGTCTCTTGATATCCTGTCCGTCATGGTGGAGGGCGGAGCCGCCACCGCTGGCAGCTTCATCAAAGCGGACCTGTGGGACGAGATCTTGTTCTTTTACGCTCCTCTTCTCCTCAACGACCGCGAGGCCCCGGGGCAGGGGGGAGGCGAGGCGCCGGAATTTATTAAGGACGCCCGGAGGGTGAGGCTCGGCGAAGTATGCAGGATAGGCGAAGACGTTATGCTGCGGGCATACAGAGAGTGAAAAGATGTTTACCGGGATAATAGAACAAAAAGGCCGCGTTTCGTCGATAGCCGGCGGGGCCGTATATAAAATAGAGATCTCCGCCGGGAGCCTTGCCGAAAAGGTAAAGCCCGGGGATTCGGTTTCGGTGAACGGAGTATGCCTTACGGCAACGGAGATCCGGGGCGGAAGCCTGTTTTTTGACGCAGTCCGGGAGACCGTGAGAAGGACAGCCCTTTCGGGGCTCCGTCCCGGGGATGAAGTCAATCTGGAGACCGCCCTCACGCTTTCAAAGCCTCTGGGAGGGCATTTCAGTTCCGGACACGTGGACGGAACGGCCGTCATTTCCCGCATAAGGATACTGGGGACTTCCAGAGAGATAGATTTTACCTGCAGCCGGGAAATGCTTCCGTATATAGCGGAAAAAGGGTCGGTGGCCGTGGACGGGATATCCCTGACGGTGGCCGCCGTATCCGGCTCGGGCTTTTCCGTTGCGGCGATACCCCATACCCTGAAGAATACGACTCTGCCGGAAAAAAAGGAAGGGGATACCGTGAACATAGAAACGGACCTTTTGGCCAAATACCTGGAGAGTCTTTTGAAAAAAGAAAAGAAGCCTTCCCTGGAGGAAGCGCTTTTGCAAAACGGTTTCAAATAGGAGGATCCGTATGGCTTTTGCCGGGATCCCCGAAGCGGCCGAGGAGCTGCGCAGGGGACGAATGATAATAGTGGTGGACGATGAAGACAGAGAAAACGAAGGCGACTTCGTTATGGCCGCCCAGTTCGCCACTCCGGAAGCGGTGAATTTTCTGACGAAGGTGGGCAGGGGCCTCATCTGCACTCCCGCCACCCCTTCGCGCCTTGAAGAGCTGAAGCTCCCGCTGATGGTCTCCGAGAACACCGCCCGCCACGCTACGGCTTTTACGGTCAGCGTTGACGCCCTTAACGGCACTACTACGGGCATATCCGCCGCCGACAGGGCAAAAACCATCAACGCCATGGCCGACCCGGCCACCCGCCCCGAGGATCTGGGGCGCCCCGGGCATATCCATCCTCTCAAGGCCGTTCCGGGCGGCGTCCTGGTGCGGGCGGGGCATACGGAGGCCATAGTGGACCTGTGCCGCATAGCCGGGGTCCGGGAGACGGGGGTCCTTTGCGAGATATTAAATGACGACGGCACCATGGCGCGGCTGCCCCAGCTTGAAAGTATCGCCCAACGATACGGGCTGAAGATCACTTCCATAGCGGAGCTTATAAAATACCGGCACGCCCACGAAAGCCTTGTCCATAAAAGCGCGGAATGCGAACTGCCCAACGATTTCGGCGTTTTCAAAGCCTTCGCCTATGAGACCGACGTTGAGGCCGGCCCTTATATAGCCCTCACCATGGGAGACGTTTCCGACGGGAGGCCGTGCCTCGTCCGTATCCATTCGGGCTGCTTTACGGGAGACGTGCTGGGTTCCCGCCGCTGCGACTGCGGAGAGCAGCTCCGGGAATCCATGAAAATGATCGCCGCCGAAAAAAGAGGGGTGCTGGTCTATATCCCCCATCACGAGGGCAGGGGGATAGGGCTTGTGAACAAGCTCAAGGCCTACCACCTTCAGGAGCACGGCGCCGATACCGTGGACGCCAATATCATGCTGGGCTTTCCCCCGGATATGAGGGATTATTCCCTGGGGGCCCAGGTGCTGAAGGATCTGGGGATAAAAAAACTGCGGCTCATCACCAACAACCCGGGCAAATTTGCCGCTCTCGGCGGATACGATCTGGAGATAACGGAACGCGTGCCGCTGGTTATAAAGCCCAAAAAAGAAAACGAAAAATATCTTGAAACCAAAAAACAGAGGATGGGCCACCTGTTCTGAGGGGCCTTTGTCCTGTGAGAGCGCGGGGCGCATTATATATTTACGATCATAATTCGAGGAGAAGAACATGCCGTATAAAGTTATAGAAGGCGGGTTTTCCGGAGAAAACAGAAAATTTGCCATAGTTGTCAGCAGATTCAACGAATTCATCACTTCAAAGCTCCTTGCGGGCGCCGTTGACGCTTTCGTCCGGCACGGCGTAAAGGAAGAGGATATAACCGCAGCGTGGGTGCCGGGAGCCTTTGAGATCCCCATGGTGGCCCGCAGTATGGCGGCGTCGGGGAAATATGACGCCGTGGTCTGCCTCGGAGCGGTGATAAGGGGCGCTACCTCCCATTACGAGCTGGTTTGCGCCGAGACCTCCAAGGGCATAGCCGCCGCCTCTGTTGCCACCGGAGTCCCCGTGATCTTCGGGGTGGTGACCTCCGACAATATAGAGCAGGCGGTGGAAAGAGCGGGGACGAAGGCCGGGAACAAGGGCTTTGACGCCGCCGTGTCCGCCATAGAAATGGCAAATCTCGTAAAAAAGCTTTAGAGGCAGGAACTAATCCGGAAAGGAAAAGGTATATTATAATGAAAAAAGGAAAAACATGGCTCATTAACGCAGCCAAAGCGGTTCTGACCGTTGCCGTTATGTGTTTTGCTTTGCAGGCTTTTTCAGCCGATAAGACCGTATTTATAAAGAACCTGGAAAAAGGAAAGCCCATGACCATGGTAGCCTACGGGACCTCCCTTACGGAAACCGGCGGCTGGGTGAATCTCTTAAGGATGCGCCTTACCGACAGGTACGGCGACAAAGTACAGGTCATAAACGGCGCCAAAAGCGCCATGTGGTCCGGCTGGGGCGTGGAGAACCTGGACGAAAGGGTCCTTGCCCACAAGCCCGATCTGGTGGTCCTGGAATTTGCCGTAAACGATGCTTTTCTGGAATACGAAACCAGCGTCGCAAAGTCCCGGGCAAACATGGAAAACATGATCGGCCGCATCAAAAAGCAGAACAAAAAATGCGAGATCATCATAATGGTGACGAATCCCATGATGGGCGTCCATCTGGAACGGAGGCCCGATTACCTGAGCTACTACGAGGAGTTCAGAAAGATCGCAGCCGAAAACAAATTCAGGCTTGTGGATACCTTTCCCGTGTGGAAGGACGTCCTGGATTACGACCGCAAGGCCTATCTTGCCCTGATACCGGATATGATACATCCCCAGGTGCCCGGTTCGCTGCTTGTGACCGTGCCCGCCGTGGAGGCCGCGCTTTACGGAACGACGTATAAATGAGCCGTCTGAAACGAAAATCACGGAGATTAATATAAAATGAAAAAATTCGCAGGCTATGCAGCCATTTTTGTTGCAGGTTTTTTGGTATGCGCCCTTTGTCTGAAGCTGGCAAAGCCCGCCGGTTCCGGGCTTCCCGCCCCCGTTGCCCAGGCAACTTCTGCCGTCGCTTCCGTAAGCGGCGGGAACGCCATACAGGCAGCCGCGGACAAGGTGAGCAGATACGTAGTGAATATAGATACGGTGGGGAAGCCCCAGATGGTCTCTTCCGGCTTCTTCGGCTTTTCCCAGCAGACCCCCAAGGGCTCTGCCTCGGGAGTCATCATCAGCAAGGACGGATATATCCTTACCAACAACCACGTGGTGCAGGATATCACGGAGGTCACGGTCACCCTTTACGACAATTCCTCCCATAAAGCCAAGGTCATAGGCACGGATCCCAAAACCGATCTGGCTGTCATCAAAATAAAGGCGGACAATCTGCCGGTGGCCGTTTTTGCCGATTCCGACAAGGTGCAGGTAGGCGAGTGGGTGGTTGCCGTGGGCAACGCCCTGGGCATCGGAAAGACAGTCACCAGCGGTATCATAAGCGCCAAGCGCGACGAATTCGACCTCAACGGCCAGGCCTATGATTCCATCATCCAGACGGACGCCGCCATAAACCCGGGCAACTCCGGCGGGGCCCTGTCCGACCTGAACGGGAACCTTATAGGCATCAATACCGCTATCGCTTCCCAGTCGGGAGGCAGCGAGGGCGTGGGCTTTGCCGTTCCCTCCAATACTGCAAAGCAGATAAGCGAGCAGCTCATCAAGGAAGGCTCCATCAAGCGGCCCTATATAGGCATCGCCATGGGAGTCTATAACGAGGAATACAGGCAGCAGCTGCAGAACCAGTACGGCACTTATCCCGGCCTCACAAAGCAGGACGGCATACTGGTAGAAAACGTATATCAGGGCAGTCCCGCCCAGAAAGCGGGGCTGGAGCGGGGAGACATCATCACCGCTATCGACGGCAAACCGGTGAAGCTGGGCAAGGATCCCAACAAATCCCTGGTGGCCATGTCCACCGCCGTCAGCAGGAAAAAGATAGGCGACAAGATCAGCCTGACCATCGCCCGGGGCTCCTCCCAGAGCA
>JAGDAG010000261.1 GCA_017959625.1 Abditibacteriota bacterium
AGCTGGAACTACGAAGTATTCTGCTCAAATACTGAGGATACCGGTCTGCACGGACAGAAGGGGACGCTCACGGCTGAGGCTTACACCGGGGACAATCCGCTTCTGAGCCACGGCCGGCTCAGGGGCAGCGCGGACCGGGACAATCTTACGTACGGCGACGGCACTCCTTTCTTCTGGCTGGGGGACACCAACTGGCAGGCGCCCAACTACGTGTCCCTGACCCGCTGCAATTATCCCGGCTGCTATTGCTCCAGCCAGTTCCGCCACGAGGTGGACGACCGCCTCGCAAAGGGCTTCACCGTTTATCAGACCTATTTTGACAGCGCGGAAAGCGACGGCGGAGGCCAGCTGGGGGTAAACCCCGAGCCATCCATGTGGAGCATACGCCACAAGCTGCCGGACACTAAGGTCTTTACAGAGAAATACGACAAAATGTTCGATTATCTGGCCGAAAAAGGCATGGTGATCGCCCTTGGCTTCGGCGTCCACGCCATGACCATAGACGCCATGGACAAAGAGGATCTGGAAAGGATAAGCCGCTACCTCACCGCCCGTTACGCAGCCTATCCGGTGATATGGATCACCGCCCAGGAGATCACGGGAGAGCCTCAGTTCGGCCCCTGGGTGCGGACAGCCGAAATAACCCGGCGGGGCGACGGTTACCGGCACCCCCAGAGCGCCCACATGTTCCCAATGAAGATCGACAACGAATACGCCCAAAAACTTAACGGCATGGGCTGGCACGGCTTTTATACACTTCAGAACGGACACGGCGCCGCTATAGCCCAAAAGAGCACTTACCGGGGCTTTTGGGACACCGGGGGCCCCGACGGCAGGCCCAAGCCCTTTGTGGAAGCGGAAGCCAACTACGAAGACGTTTACTGCGGCGGCTTCAACGGCTACGAGGCTTCCCGCATCTCCGCCTGGAAGGCGGCGCTGTGCGGCTGCGGCGGCTTCACCTACGGCGTCACGGGCGTCTGGGCCAACTGCTGGTCAACCTTCGGAGATACGGGCTGGATGGGCACCTTCAGCCCCGAGCCCTGGTATATGGGGCTCTCCAAGCCGGGCTCTTTTGAAGCCGGCTATATGGCGGCCTTCATGAAGGCTGCGGGCTTTGAAGCCCTTATCCCCCGCTTCGACGACGGCGCCTGGTCGGATTTTAACGAACAAAAGGTACTGGCCTCCACGGAGGACGGCAGCGTTGCCGCCGCTTATTTTTATAACAACGACCTCTCCACGGGAACCATAAAGGGGCTGGACGACAGCCTGCGCTACCGTGGCTTCTGGTTCGACCCTCTCACTGGCAAATATATCCCCGCCGGCAGGAACATAAAGCCGCAAAAGGGCGCGTACGCACTGCCCCAAAAGCCGAATACCGGCGACTGGGCCTTTCTTTTGTCGAGCCGCATCCTTTCTGCTCCCGGCCCCACGGAGGCTATGCCGGCCCATCCCGGAAATACGGAATTCCGGACAACCGATTTTCCGGGTTCGCTGCAAAAGCCCGTCATAACCAGCCTTGGCAGCGCCATATACGGCGCCGAAGGCCTTCGGGACACGGCCCCGGCCCTTACGGACGGGGATATCCTCACGGAATGGCTCCCCTTTGCCCCGGAGGCCACACAGACCATAGTGTGCGATCTGCGGCAGAAAAAAGCCCTCACAGGGATAAATATCATATTCGGCGACGGGTCCTTTGACCCCCATATCAGGATAATGGGGTCCGTCGACGGCAAAAGCCAAACCGTTCTACAGGATACCAAGACCGCCGGCAAGGGGATGTTCAAGAACAACAAATACGGGGAGAGATACGTTTTTTCCCGCTCCCTTAACGGCAAATACCGTTACGTCACGGTGCTGGTTTTCGGCAGCGGGGACAGGAACACCCCCAAATCCATAGCGGAACTGGAGCTTTGGGCAAAGTAACAGGAAAAAGGCCCGCAAAAGGCGGGCGCAGGACATACAGGAGAAACATATGAAAAAAATTCTTTTGGCGTTATTGACCCTTGGGGCAGCGCTGCCCCTTCTTGCCGACGAACCCCTTACCGGGCTCATAGGCAAGCCGGTAAGCCTGGCCGAGGAGCTTTACGGAGTGGACGCCGCAGGCGACGGCAGCGTGGTATTTACAGACAAGGCCTGGTTCGGCGCCGAGGCGGTGACCCAGCTCGTGCCTCAGAACGGCAAGATCGACCATATCAAGGTGGCCTTCGACACCAAAGCCGATTTTGAACTCCTGAAGAAAAACGTGCAGAAGGAGCTGGGCAAGCCGGACAATTACAGCCTTTCCACGGAGGGGGAGCCCAACACCAACCATTTTTATAAGGACGGCCTCTTCTGGATGTTCTATATGGACGACAACTCCGCCGCCATGACCGTGAGCAGGTCGGATTTTGCCGACTACGAACTTTACCAGGTGCCGGCGGACACGATACTTATACAAACCGCCTACGGCGACGTTAACGGCAACGGGACGGAAGACCGGGCGCTTCTGGCCGGCAAACCCGGAGAGAAAGGCTACGGCAAGCTGTATCTGTTCGTTGAAGACGGCGAGACCCGGGAAAGGCTTCAGGGCACCTTCAACTACAAGCTGGACGGAGGCAGCGAGCCCTCTCTTCTGGTGCAGGACGTCAACGGCGACGGGATTGACGATATATGCGTCAGCGCATATACCGAAGGGGGCCTGGCGGTCCACATAGGCACCTTTGCCGGGGGCAAGGGAAAATACAGATATATACTTGACCCTATGGATATGTTCAAGGGCTATACTCCCGTAGTACGCCTCACAGCCAATTATAACGCCTGCGTATTGACCTCCGGCAAACAGCTCAGGCTTTTCAGCGTGGAGAAATACAAGGAGGCTCTGGAAGCCATGGGGGTTTACGACGACAAGGGCAAGGTGGTAAAGCCCCTGAAAGCCACGGTCTCCCCCATGCAGAAGTTCGAGATAACAAGCGTGGAAGACGAGGATCTGTATTCCCTGATGACCCTTCAGGACGTGTATTTTATGGATCCCCAGAATACCGTCTGCCGGGTAAAGCTCAAATACCGTTGGAAGCGGGATCAGGCGGAACCGGTGCGGACCGTTGTTCTGGAAGAATAAGAAATTGCCGGACTGTTAAGTCCGGCATTTTTTTATTTGTTCTCCGCTTCCATGGCCAGGCAAATGGCCGCATAGTCGCCTATGCTGTCCCCAAGGGCGGCGGGGACCACCCGGCAGACCTGCCGTGAATAAGGTATGGTCTCCCTGTCTATCACCCTTTGGACCCCCGGCAGGAACAAGCCCACGTTCCGGGCAAAAACGCTGCCTATGACTATGACCTCGGGATTCAGTATATCTATAAGGAGCGAGAGCCCCTGCCCCAGCCTTTCGGCTACCATATCCGTTATTTCAAGGGCAGTGGCGTCCCCTCTGTTGGCGGCTTCGCACAGGCTTTTGGCAGTTATGCTTTCCAACCCGCCGAGAGAGGGGCAAAAATCCGGCTTCTCTCCGTTTACGAGCCTGTCCGCCACTATCTGCCGGGCCAGCCGGGCCATGCCGCCGCCGCTGCAGAAGCCCTCAAAGGAACCTCTCTTGCCAAAGCCCACCGGGCCGTCCTCCGCAAGCCTCAGGTGGCCCACCTCGCCGGCCATATCGCTTTCTCCGCAATAGACTTTGCCGTCCAGGATGAGCCCGGACCCGAAGCCGGTGCCCATGGTGCAGAATATCATATTGCGGGCCCCTTTTCCGGCGCCGAAACGGTTCTCCGCCATGGCGCAGGCCTTGGCGTCGTTCTGAAGAAAGGTCTTTATCCCCAGCCTTTTCTCCACTATATCCACTATGGGTACGTCTGTCCAGCCCGGCAGATTGGGAGGGCACAGTATCACCCCTCTTTTGCTGGAAAGAGGGCCGCCGCAGCTGATGCCCACGCCGCTTGCCCGTGAAATACGGTTCTCCTCCAGTATCTCCCCGGCAAGGCTTATGAACCTGTCTATGGCTTCCTCCGGGCCCATGCCCGCAGTCTTGAACTCTTTTCTTCCCAGAAAGTTGAGCCCCTGTTCCGATACGGAAGCGCAAAGGGAGGCGCACTTTGTTCCTCCCACGTCAAAGCCTATATAAGTTTTCATTTGATATACACTATGCCGTCTTTTACTTCCAGCCTGCCCAGGGAGAACAGCCGGACGCATTCCACGTAGGTCTTGTGCTCGTTGGGCAGTATCCTGGCAGCCAGGCTGTCGGGAGTGTCGCCGGGCTCCACAGGCACCACGGTCTGCTTGACGATGGGGCCGGTGTCATAGGTCTCGTCCACTATATGCACCGTGCAGCCGCTGTATTTGACTCCCCTTTTGAGAGCGGCCTCGTGGACGTGGTGCCCGTACATGCCCTTTCCGCAAAAGCTGGGCAAAAGAGAGGGATGCACGTTCATTATCCTGTTTTTCCAGCCCTCCAGCACCTTGTCTCCCAAAAGCCTCATATATCCCGCAAGGCAGATAAGGTCGATGCTGTTTTCCGTGAGGGCGCCATAAACGGCGTTCTGATAATCCTCTTCTCTTTCAAAGGCTTTGGGCGAGATTATTACAGTCCGGCAGCCTTCTTCTTTTGCTCTCGCTATGGCGGAAGAATCCTCCCGGACGCCTATCACAAGGCTCACGGAGCCGTTTATCACTCCGTCCTTGCAGCCCTTTATGAGAGCGGCCATATTTGAGCCTCTGCCCGCTCCGGATACCAACACGGCTATTTTAACAGGTTCCATCAGAACACCACCTCCACGCAGGGTTCGGAGGAAGGGGTCACGGCCCCTATCTCATAGGCCTTTTCTCCGGAAGCCTCTATGATTTCCATAGTTTTTCCCGCGTCTTCGGGCCCCACGAACAATATGAAGCCTATACCCATATTGAAGGCCCGGTGCATCTCGACGTCGTCTATGCCGCCGGTCTCGCGGATCAGGCGGAACACAGGCAGCACCGGGAAAGCTCCGGATATGACTTCGGCTCTGCAGTTTTTCGGAAGTACCCTTTTGATATTGCTGTAAAAGCCTCCGCCGGTTATATGGGCCATGCCTTTTACGTCGATCTGTTCCATGACGCGGGAAACCGGCTCCAGATAGCATTTGTGGGGTTCAAGCAGGCATTCTCCCAGAGTCTTCCCCTCCAGGATGGCGGGGGTGTCGGAAAGAGAAAAATCATTGTCTGCAAAAAACAGCTTTCTTATAAGGGAATAGCCGTTGGTATGGGGGCCGGAGGAAGCGATGCCTATAAGCTTCTGTCCGGGGCGTATGCGGCTGCCGTCCACAATTTTTTTTCTGTCCGCTATGCCCACTATGGCGCCGGCTATATCAAACTCGCCGGGCTCGTAAACGCCGGGCATTTCCGCCGTCTCGCCTCCCAGTATGGCGCACTTTGCATTCCGGGCGGCAATGCTCATGCCCTTCACTATCTCGGCTGCCATAGACGGATCCAGGCGGGAAGTGGCAAAATAATCCATAAAGAAAAGAGGCCTGGCTCCCTGCACCAGGATATCGTCGACGCAGTGGTTCACTATATCCTGACCCACCGTGTCGTATTTATCCATCATGGCGGCGATCTTCACCTTGGAGCCAACGCCGTCGATGCTCGAAACCAGCACCGGTTCGCCGAAGCCTTTGAGGTCGGGGCAGAAAAGCCCGCCGAAGGAACCGAGATCGGTAAGGCAACAAGGATTATACGTGGAATGAACGTATTCCTTCATCTTCAAAACGGCAAGTTCGCCGGCTTCTATATCCACACCGGCGCTTTTATAGGAATTGTCCGACATTTTTTTCTCCATATCAGATAAGGGACAGGCGCTTCAGGATAGTATCCACGTTGCGGTAATGGTGCTCCAGATCGAAACAGGCGTCCAGATCGTCTTTTGTAAGGCGCTCCTTTATAACGGGGTCGCTCTCCAGAGCGTCCCGGAAGGATACGTTTTCATCCCAGGTCTTTGCCGCATTTCTCTGGCACACCTTATAGCCCTCTTCCCGGGTAAGCCCTTTGCGTATGAGGCACAAAAGCACGTGCTCCGAAAAGACCAGCTGCCCCATCTTATTCAGATTGGCGAGCATATTGTCCTTGTTGATCTCGAGCTTGTTCATCAGTTTGTTGAAGGAGGTGAGTATAAAGTCCAGAGCGCAGCAGCTGTCGGCAAATATCACTCTTTCGCAGGCGGAGTTGGTGTTGTCTCTTTCGTGCCAGCTGGTCATATTCTCCATAGCGGGTATAACGTCCGCCCTTATGACCCTGGCCAGGCCCACCACGGTCTCGAACCGCCAGGGGTTCCGTTTATGGGGCATTGCCGAAGAGCCCCGCTGGCCCGGAAGGAACATCTCCTGCACCTCAAGGATCTCGGTGCGCTGCAGGTTCCTCATTTCGGTGGCCCAGTTCTCGCAGGTGGAGGCGGCGATGGCAAAGGCGGACAAGAGCTGAGCGTGCCTGTCCCTCTGGATGATCTGAGTGGATACGGGGGCGTTATTAAGGCCCAGGGTAGCGCAGACCCTTTCCTCCAGATAGGGTTCGGCGTTGCCGAATATCCCCACGGCCCCGGATATCTTGCCCGTATTTATCTCCTCGCGGGCGGCGCGGACCCTTTGGATATCTCTTGTGAGCATGGAATACCAAACGCACATCTTGAAGCCGAAGGTCACCGGCTCGGCATGGACGCCGTGGGTGCGGCCGATACAGGGCGTGTGGGCGTGCTCCTTTGCCAGGCGCCCCACGGTAGCTTTCAGGGCCTCCAGATCGCTGATGATGATATCGGCGGCAGCGCGGAGACGGAGAGCAAGAGCGGTATCCTCGATGTCATAGCTGGTGACTCCGTAATGCACGAAACGCTGCTCGTCACCCATATTTTCGG
>JAGDAG010000262.1 GCA_017959625.1 Abditibacteriota bacterium
GCTGCGCTCCTTATACGGCCCCCCCATCCGCCTTTTGCGCCGACGAAGTCGGCTTATAATGTTGAAAGGCGGATGGTGCCCCCGAAGATCCCACTGCCTCCTTCGCCTCGGCGCCAAGCGCCGGCCGTATTGCGAAGTCGGCGGGATGACGCGGAGCGCTATTGAGCATTGACGACGGGATGACGGCGCTTTTCTTAGCGTTTCCGACGGGGCGGCGGCGCAGGACCTTTTTTCTTAAAAACCTATACGTATGCCGAAGCCTCTTCCGCCGCGGCGGATCTCGCCGAATATCTCCAGAAGCGGGTCTTCCTCTTCCTCCGGGGCGTCCAATCTGCCGGCGGTCAGGCTCTCCGCATCGCTCCGGGAAAGCGCGTAGTTGAATATCTTTATATCCGTCAGCAGCCCGTCTATGCCGCCTCCTATCTTCAGATTTGTCGTATTCGGGACTGTCTTCCCCGCCGGGACGCTTCCGCATTCCCTGCCGTCCAGCCAGCCCTTCAGGGTCTTTCCGTCGCAGGTAAAGCAAATTCGGTGCAGACTGCCGTCCTTCGGCACCGGGAATTCTATAAGCCTCCGCTCGCCGGAGCCGTCGAATATCTCGGCGTAAAAGGAATCCCCGGGCTTGTAATACCGGATATGCCAGCCGTCTTTCATAAAGGAGAATTTTTCCAAAAGAGCAAAGGATTCCTCAAAACAGCTCTCGGAAAGCGTCAGGCTCATATACACGGTAAGGGCTCCGCCGGATATCTCCGGAAAGCTTTTTATTTCCACCGTGGGGCCCGAAAGCCACAGCCCCTCCGGGCCGATCTTTGCAGCCTTGGGAGCGGGAACGAACCCCTCCGGCTTTATGCCGGAGCCCTTTACGCCGTATATATCAAAGGCGTCCTTTATATAGCCGTTGGTATAGTTGGGCACGGTATAAGACTCCGCTTTGTCAAAAAGCCTTTCCCCTATGCCGTTTTCCACGGGCCGGAAGCCCAGCTGCTCTCCCTTCGGCCTTTTTTTCTCCGCCGGGATCTGCGGGGCCGGCTGCAGATCGAAACGCTGCGCAAAAAGCGCCTTTACTGTGTCTTCCTGGCCTCCGCCTATGGGGCACTTCTCCGAGGGATCGTTGCAGAAATACAGTATCTGTTCCCGGGTAGTCACCGGCACGTGGGTAGGCCGGCAGCCGGGCATCATGAGATAGGCGCTCACAACGTTTTTCCGCAGCCACGAAGCGGCGTATTTAAGAAAATAATTGCGGTAGCCCGGCGTAAGGTTGCCCAGCCAGCCGGTCTCGTCGGTGCCCCACACCATATGAGGCTGATTTACGTCTATGCCCCCGAAGAAGTTGTCAAATTCGTAAAGGGCCGGCAGGGCGGCGCATTGGTAGCCGGCGGGATGCTCTCCCCCGGGATAGGTGTTGTAGGTGGAATCCGCATGCCCTTCCCGAAGGGAGGCTTTAAGGGGCTCCGTTCCCGTAACGAGCCTCAGGGGGAACTGGGCATAGTCCCAAAGCAGCCTGCCGTCCTTTTTGGCAAGATCAGCCTGCAGGTGGCCGGTGCAGAGGACGTAATGGCGGCGGGCGCGCTTTCTGCCGTAGGCTCTCACCATACCCAGCAGCCTGTCCCAGGCTTCAAGGTTTTTGTCTTCGGCTCCCAGCAGGGCTATATGGCCGAAATTTATGGCTTCGTAGCCGGCGTCGATATATCGGCAGGCCCTGTAATACTGCCACATCTGTGTCTCCTGCCGGGTGATATCCGGCACCGAGACCCCCTGTTTCCAGAAGTCCTTGCATCTGCCGCCGGGAAACAGCATGTCGTCATAGCGGAAGCAGCGTTCCTCTGCCGGCAGCCCGAAGGCTTCGAACACCCAGGCGGGAACGGGTATCCTGTTCACGTCGGTATCCCCGACGCTGTAAACCGCCTCGAATATGGCGGCCTCCAGGATGATGCGGCTGTCGATACCGTGTATTTCTTCGGCGCCCTTGCGGGCGGCGGCAAAATGCTTTTCCGCATCGGCGGGCGTCTCCCACCCGAGCGCGGCCCTGCTTATATACATGGGCTTCATATTTTCCACAGCCCTTAAGCTGTCCTTTTGGAATTTCTCCGGAAAACCCTGCCCAAGAACGCATATACCGTTATAACCTATGGCCCTGGCCAGATAGGCTTCCAGGGTCTTTTGGGGCATGGAGCCGTCAAAATCGTATTCGTCGGCCCGCAGTAACGCCGCTGCAAATAAACACATAATAATAAAAAAGACTTTTTTCATACCTTTTACAAATTCAGAAGAACTATGGCGGCTATGCCCAGCAGGATGCCCGCCGCCTTCCGCAGAGTCATTTCCTCCCCGAATATCAGATATCCCGCCAGGGCTATGAGTATGAGGGGCCCTCCGGAATAGACGGGGAAGAACACCGAGCCGTCCATCCGGGTGGCCAGGGCCACTATGGCAAAATTCATGACGAGGGCCGCCACCGCTATAACGGCGGAGAGCCCCAGCACAGCGGGGCTCACAAAGGCCCGGGCGAGCCCTGCGCTTTTGCCCCGGGAAAGCAGCAGGAAAATTATCAGCGCCGCCAGGGTCTCAAAGCCGAAGGACCACAAAAGAAAGGCGTCCCGGTAAGCGTTGGCGGAGCGCATGGCGTATATCTTTCCTACAAGCTGCACGGCGCCGTTGCACACCATCAGCAAAAGAGCCATGACGAGCCACCCCCGGGTAAGGGGCTCTCTGCCGGTCCGCCGGGGGTTGGCAAAGAGCACTATGCATACGAATATCAGGGCTATACCCGTTATCCTGAACGCCGACGCCTGCTCGCGCAAAAACAAAAACGAATACGCCAGAGGCAGCAAAAGAGAAAACTTGGCAAAAAGGGAGGTGAGGGACAGAGGCCCCCTCTCCAGCGCCTTCATATTGGCGTAAACCGCCAGAGTGGCGACGATGCCGTAGCACGCCGCCGCGGCTATGCCAGAGGGAGGCAGCCGGAGCCCCGCTTTCGCCGTCAGCGAATACGCCGCAAGCAGCAGAAAGCCCGCTGCGGAAAAAAGCGCGTTGAAGAGGGGTATATGGGACTCGTGGGCCACCCTCATATTCACGGGCTTCATGGCCACGTAATAGGCGCAGCCCATGAACACCGCCAGGGCCAGTATCAGGCCGTTCGTCAGATTTTCGCTCAAAAGGACCTATTCCCCTTTCTTCCTGATGCTCACTTTTCTTATGACCAGCTCGTCCCCCTCGGTGCGTCCTATGCGGAAGTCCGCTCCGAACATACGGTTGGCAAAGCGGGCCCCGGGCAGGGTCACAGTGGAGGTCTCCCATTTGCCCGTATCGGCGAAGGACACCTTGCCCGCCATGGTAAAGGCGCCGTCAAGTATGCCCTCCGGGTCGTGGGAATCGTATTCCACCGTGAATTCGCCGCCCCGGGCCAGGTATTCCACCGTCACTTCGTAGTCGGCGTCCACCTCATAGGCGTATTCGTCGGCTACGCTCACGTAGCAGTAGTTCTGCTCGCCTATATCCTTTGCCACGAGGTGCAGGCCGTCGGGCATATCGTGGCCCCTGATGGGCCCTCTGGACAGGCCGTAGCCGAAGGTGGTGCTGCCCAGCTGCAAAAACATGCCGTCTATGGCGGGATTGGCCGCTTCTTTCAGCCTGTCGGGAACGGGAGCCCGCCGGCACACTATGACGGGGTCCACCAGCCTGTTGGCAGACAGGGAACAAATGGTGATCAGGTTCCAGGAGCCGTATTTCAGCCAGGTGTTCAGCTTCACCTCGCCGTTAAAGCGCAGGCGGCCGCAGGGATAGCTGTTCACGTAGCACAGGTTCAGGGTGCCGTGCTGCCAGGGAGCGCCGAGGGCACCCACCTTCAGATACAGGTCCGCCCCCTGCCATTCGGCGGGGATATACACCATCTTTCTGTAATAGGTCCAGTATGCGTCGGGGCGTTCCTTGGGGACAAAGGGAGTCTCGACGGTCTCCCAGTTGCCGTCGAAGCAGTCCTCGGTAGCGTAAAAGAGATCCAGGGCGTCCACTCCCTCCACGCCGGCGTGATTGGACCGGTGGCGGGGCTGGGGGAAGAGCTTCCATTCGCCGTTCAGGTCCATGACCTGCACCCGGGGGAAGCAGTCCTCGGACAGTATCTCTTTGCCGTCGGCCCTGACGCTGATATGGACGGGCTCCGCCAGGGGCCCCTTCACGTCGAAGGACCATTCAAAGGCCATGGCGCAGCCGGGCTCAAAGCCGGGCTTTGCCTCGTTCAGCCAGTCCTTCAGCTCCGACTTCTCGGCGGTAAGAGTGTCAAGGGGTATGCCCTCCAGCTCCGCCGAATCGTCAAAGATGCCGGCTCCGCCGGTGATGAAGGCCTCAACCTTGTGGCTGTCGGGCCGGTTGTTCACGACCACCACCTTCAGATAGGCTTTTTTGCCCTGGGTGAGCACGTCCCGGCCTTCGGCGTCGGTGAAATAATAGCCCACGCTCCAGGGCTCCGCCACCGCCAGGTGTCCGGCGCAGGTGAGCTTTGTTCCGCCGCCGGTATATACTGCCTTCACGGGATAGTTGCGGCCGAAGAGCCCTTCGGGCACCTTCACCCTGAACTTTTTCTCCCCCGTCCCGGCGGGTATGGATATTTTCCCGGGCTTTTCCCAGCCCTCGGGCAGGGTCACGGACAGGCTCCCCGCCTTGGCGTTGGCGTAAGCCACGGCGATCTCCGCTTCACCGCCGGTAAAGGCCGCTTTGCGGGGCATTATCAGCCGGACGGAAGGCCCGGCCACAGCCTCTATGGCAAAGAGGCGGGTGTTTTCTATGAGGACCACGGCCTCCCCGTCCCGTATCTCGGGTTTGATCTCCCTTGAGCCGGCGGGGGTGTAAAGGTAATAGGCCGCGCCGGGGATGCGTACCGGGAACTTGATGCGGAAGGGCCGCAGGGTCATATCCGTGCCGAATTCCTTCACGTAGTTTATATAATGGCTGGAAGACATCTCGTAGGGCCGCAGCTCGCCCAGCACCACCTGGCGGTTTTTGCCCAGGTGGCTCACGGCGTTCACGTCGCATTCCAGGCCGGCGTACTGCCAGCCTTTGCCCAGATCGGCATACACGTCAGTGTCCGTCTGCAGGCATTCCAGAGTGGCTTCCCAAAAGCCCACGCGCCAGTCGTAGTAGCGGAACCAGTCGGTGTTGTAGTAGTTGTAGCGGCCCCCCAGGCTGCCTTCCTCCGTATCGCGTATCTTCACGTCAAAGGTGCAGTTGGAGCCTCCTCCGTGGAAGCCGTGGCCCATGCCGTAGGCGTACATCCAGAATTCGGAGTTGGAGACCGAGGGCATCTGCACCTGGGCAAATTCGGGCAGGGTATAGCGGAAAACCTCGGGCATGAGATAAAAATCCTTGCCGGGCTTCCAGCCCGCCCGCTCGGCCTCGTCGGCGCAGCTGTAATAGAAGTGGGCGGTGGAATGGCCGAACTCGGGATAGAAAAAGTCGGCGCAGTGCTCCGCCCTGATGGTAAAGTCCGGGTTCAGTTTCCGGCAGGCCTCCACCGTCTCCCGGTATAAAAGCTTGAAATAGTGGGGAGTCTCGTTGGGGCGGGCGCCTATGTCTCTGCGGTAGCAGGGGCCCCCGGCCATACCGGTGCCCACGGTGGGGCTGTCGCCGCTGGTGCCCTCTGTGTCGTAGTGTATCTCGTCCAGACCGAAGTCCTTTACCCAGCGGACAGCCTCGTCCACGCGCTGCTTGCGGAAATCCTTGTCAAAGGCGGAGGGCATCATGTCTATGAAGGCCTCCTCCCACACGCCGCTGCGCTTGACGTTGGCCCATTTCTGGGCATAGTCGGCAAAGTTGGGCTTGCCCATCAGCGGCGCCCTGTCAAAGGTGAAGAGGGCGGTGTAGCCTCCCAGCCGCTTGATGTTTTCGAAGGTCTCGCTCAGCTCCAGACCGCTGCCGAAAATGCCGTCCCAGCCCTCGGGGATGGAGGTATTCACGGTCTTGCTCAGGTAGCTGGCGTGAATGGGCGCGGAGGCGTGGATCTCGAAGAGCTTCCACACGTCGGCATTGGACAGATGATGCTGCAGCCAGCAGTTGGAGGCGGGCATCTCCAGGATATGGTTTGGAGTCTTCAGGTCCCCGAAGGCCTTGCGGGCAAAGGGCCTGTAGAGATCGGCGCCCTTCCGCCAGTCTCC
>JAGDAG010000022.1 GCA_017959625.1 Abditibacteriota bacterium
GTTTCCGCCGACCTGAAGCCGGCGTCCACGTATTTCTGCACCTTGTATCCCTCTGCAAAGGAGGGGCGTCCCTGTTTTCCGCTTTTTACGGAATCGATAAAGCTGCGGTAATTGTCCGGGACCGGAGGGCATTCTACGGGTTCCCACACAGCCCTGTTCCTGTTTTCTCCCCGGCATACGAGCAGCATTTTGTCCGCCTCTCTGGCCTGGTTCAGGTCAAGGGCCCCGTTTTCGCAGAAGACAATGAGTGAGACCTCGTCCACGAAGCCCGTGTCCGTCCTGGCCGTGTGTATGGCGCCTGTTATCCCGTTTTTCAGCCTTACTACGGAATGCATGGCTTCGTTGGCGTCAAACACGTATCCGCCGGCCTTGCGCGGCTCCAGGTCATAACAGTCCAGACAGCAGAACAGGCCCTCAAAATCACCGCATACGTAGCTTGTGAGATCGAAAACGTGGACCCCGATGTCTCCGATGCAGCCCAGGCCGTGTTTCTTGCTGAGGCGCCATTGGAAGGCGGGGTTTTTGCTGCTTTCGCCCCAGCAGTCGGTGGTGCGCCAGGACTGCCTGTAACGGGCCTCGAACCTCAGGACCCTGCCCAATTCGCCGCCGCAGACCATTTCCGCCATTTTCTGCGAACACGGAAAAACCCTTTTGGGAAAGTTCACTCCGGTCATTATGCCTTTTCCGGCTGCTTCGCAGGCGGCCTCATTCATTTTTGCGGCGCCTTCCAAATCGGACGAGAGAGGCTTTTCGCTGAAGGTATGGACGCCTCTTTTCAGAGCCTCTGTTGCCATAGCGGCGTGGACTGCGTCGGGGGTCGCTATGCTCACTGCGTCGGGCTTCTCCTTGTCAAGAAGCTCGGTAAAATCCGTGTAATATGCCGGTATGCCGTATTGCCCGGCAAAGCTTTTTGCTTTTTCTTCTATAATGTCGCAGCAGGCGGCTATTTCCACGCCTTCAATTGCCCTGAAGCCTGCGGCGTGGGCGTGGGAAATGAGACCGTTGCCGATTATGGCAAGTCTGATTTTTTTCATGATCTCTCCTTATTTGTCTGCGTGCGTAAGGATCTCGCAGCCGTTTTCCGTTACCAGTATATCGTCTTCTATGCGTATGCCGCCCCGGCCGGGTATATATATCCCCGGTTCCACCGTGGCGACGATCCCCGGCTGCAGGACCAGATCCGAAGACGGCGAAAACGCCGGGCTGTCGTGGACCGAAAGCCCCAGGCCGTGGCCCAGGCCGTGGCCGAAGCGGTCCCCGTAGCCGGCTCCGGCGATAAACTCTCTGGCGACAGAGTCGATATCCTTTCCCGGGATCCCGGGCTTTACGGCTTCTATGGCTCTTTGCTGGGCTTCCAGGACGATGCCGTATATTTTGGCAAACTCCGCCGAAGGCTCTCCTATGAAGAAGGTGCGGGTGATATCGGAGCAGTAGCGGTCTTTTATGCAGCCGAAATCACATTTCACCATGTCGCCTTCCTTTATTATGCGGTCCTCCGGAGCATGGTGGGGAAAGGCGGCGTTTTCGCCGGCGGCGATTATGCCGGGGAACGCTTCGCCTTCGGCGCCCTGCATTTTCATATGGTATTCCAGCTCCGCCGCCAGCTCTTTTTCACCGATGCCCGGGACGATCCGGTTTTTCAGCCACGCCGCCGCCTCGTCTGCCAGCAGGCAGGCCTTTCGTATGGCTTTTATCTCGTTTTCATCCTTTATAAGCCTGAGTTCTTCCACAAGTCCGTGGGTCTCCGCCGGGTTTTTTATATAGGCGCATATGTCCCTGTAGGTCTTCAGGCTTATGCTGTCCGCTTCAAAGCCGCAGGAGGCCGCGCCGGTCATACCGGCGGCAACGGAAAGCATAGGGGCGTTTTTGTAATCGATCACTTCGAAGCCCGGACATTCCTTTTCTCCCTGGGCCGTATAGCGGGAATCCGTTATGAGGGCCCGTCTGTTTTCCCCAAGCACCAGCACCCCGTTGTCTCCGGTGAAGCCGGAAAGGTAATACATGTTGGCCGGGTCGTGTATGAGCATGAAGCGGGGGGCTTTTGCAAGCAGTTTTTCGATTCGTCGGTTCATAATATCACAAATTGCGGGCGGGGGGATACCCGCAGGGTTATTTTGCCTCCCGCAGGCACCATTCTCGTCTCATCTCCCATTATCCCTATGATCTTCACCGGCCGGTCTGCGGCCAGCTCGATGGTGTCCTCGGAGTCCTTGTTCCAGCACACCAGCCCCTTCTTTCCGAAACGGGTGACAAAGCCGAAAACGTAGTTCGGCGCGAATTCCGTCCGGCGTCCGGTCCATTTGCAGTTGTCGCAGACGTTGATCAGGTTGGCGTAAGCCACCCCCGCGGGCTTGGGGTCCAGATTCTCGTAAACCAGGCCGAAGTTGTGTTCCTGGTTGTAGGGAGAGGTGCCGTCGTTGTGCAGATCGTAGTAAAAGATCCGGTCGACTCCCTCGTTCAGGTGCAGCACGCACATGCGCACTATCCAGTCCGCCTGGGTCTCCGGGTCGCAGGGGGCGTACCAGTGGCTCGTTTCGGGCCCCGCCTGAAAAGAGGAAAAGCCTACCTCGCCTATATTCAGCTTCCAGCGGGCGCCCTTTTCCTTCATCTTTTTCTTCAGGGCGGCGTAGCCCAGCAGAGTGTCCTGGTCCTCCGGAAGAGGGGTGTCCCTCTTGAGATTGTAGGCGTGAGGGGAAAGGTAGTCAGGCTCATTTGTGATACCTCTTTCCAGATACATTTCCGCCCAGTTGAGGCCGTCCAGATCCTCCCAAACTACCCGGGCGTCCTTCTGGTGTTCCTTTATTACTTTGGACACCTGTTTGGCCCACTGCCAGTAGACCTCGAACCAGGGGCCCCCGTCCCAGCCGCCTCCCAGCCTTTGGGACCAGCCGAAATTGTGGGGCTCGTTGACTATATCGTAGAGCCGGGTCATATAGCCGAATTTGTCGGCGTATTCGCCGTAGTTCTGGATATACGGGGCAAAGTCCCATTCGCTGTCCGGCGCCTTGCCGGCCTTTATCTCCTTTTCGGCGTAGGCCAGGGAAGCCTCGCACATGGCTCCGGTGAAGCAGGGCATATATCTTATGCCGTATTCTTCCGCTGCCAGATGGGCCTTGTCATCCAGGGTGGCTTCGCCGTCCCTGAGCCAGCTGATGCCCAGGCGGCTGATGATCTCTGCCTGGGACAGGGGCCAGCCCTGGTTGAAGTGGCCGTTGACCCCGAAATAGGAGCGGTCTTTGTCTATCCCCGCCGGCCGGTCCAGCACGGCGTAGGTGCAGAAGCCTTCCTTGGTCAGGCCCGCGGCGGTCAGGGTATAATTGACGTAATAGAGGCCGGGCCGGCTTTCGGCCTTTATGGGGACCGGGTCTTTTGAGAGGCTGCAGCTTACGGCCTTTCCCAGCTGTCTGCCCCGGTGGTCAGTCACCGCGTACCGGCAGCTCCCTTCGGAAAAGCCGAAGGGAACAAGGGACAGGGCCGGCTTCTCGCCGGTGTAGTAAATGTTTACAGCCGCAGCTCCCTTTAACTGCAGGCCGATACTTGCAAGCATATTTTTCTCCGTCTCCTTTTTCAGCGCTTCCGGATCGGAAACGTCTGCCCACACCCGGTAAAGCTTCATGGAGGCCCCGGCGGCGCCTCCCTTTTTCTCCGGGCCTATGAGGAGCCTTGCCGGCAGGTCTATCCTGCCGTTTCTATCCTCCGGGAAGGAAAAGCCCTTCTCCTCAAATTCCTTTACGCTCAGGGCGTATTCTCTTTTGTCCCCGTCCTGCGGGGCCACGGTAAGCTGAAAGGTCTCCCCCTCGCTGTCGGTGAGCCTTACCAGGATGACGCTGTCGGTCTCCGCCGTAAAGCGAAGGGAGGAAAGGTTCAGCTCTTCGGGGAAATACAGCTGGCAGTAGGCTCCGCCTTCGGAAAGATCGCACTCCACCAGGGCGGCCCCGTTTTCCACGCGGCACTCGTATTTGCCTCCGGGGACTTCGTTCCCGGGGCGCATAAAGAGCTTGTGCTCAAAGGCGAAATCCCTCAAAAGGACTTCCTCGGCCCCCAAAGGCAAAACCGCGGCGGCCAGCAGTATCATAAGCAATATTCGTTTCATGATTTGTTCTCCCTGATGCGAAATTCCGGCAGGTTCTCCGGAGAAGCGTCCAGTTCCTGCAGGTATTTGTTGACCACTTCTCTGCTGCCGCCGTCCATATATACCATGCCTTCCCTGATCCAGACGGTCCTGTCGGCAAAGCCCGTGGCGGCGTGCATGTCGTGGGTGACGAAAACGATGGTGCTTGTTCCCGCCGCCTTGATAGCGGCCATTCGTGCGTAGCATTTTTCCTGAAAGGCGGCGTCGCCTACCGCCAGCACTTCGTCTATGAGAAGTATGTCCGGAGCAGTTTCCGTGGCTATGGCGAAGCCCAGCCTCATGAGCATGCCCGCCGAATAAGTGCGCACCGGCTCGTTTATATAGTTTCCCAGTCCGCAGAAGGCGACTATGTTATCGAGGCGTTCCTCTATCTCGGCTTTCGAAAGCCCCAGAACGGCGCCGTTGAAATATATGTTTTCCATCCCCGTCAGATCCGGATGGAAGCCGCTGCCCAGGTCGAGCATGGTGTAAAGCCTTCCGCAGGTCTTTATGGAACCCTGCGTGGGCTTGTACACTCCGCAGATTATACGCAGAAGAGTGCTTTTCCCCGAGCCGTTGGTGCCCACTATGGAAACCGACTCGCCGTTTTTTACGGTGATATTGATATCTTTGAGCGCTTCCGTGTATTGCCTTTTCACCCTGCCGGCGGAAAGGATGAGCTTTTTGATGGTGGGGGCCGTTCCGGTAAGCTCGAAACGCTTGGATATGTGAGACAGGACTATGGCATCTTTCATTACAGTCTCTCCGCGAACAGATGTTTTCTTTTGTTGAAGAAATCCATGCCGAGGAACAAAACGGATATGCATATCACGGCGCATACGGCGAACATTCCCCAGTCCATGGGCAGGCTGGTCACTGTGTTGCCCGCCACCGAGCCTTCAAAGGGAGGCATCAGAAGCTTTTTGTAGGCGTCCATAAGGGTGTTGAAGGGCGAAAGCATGTAAAGGCGGAAGAGCCAGTCTCTGTGGGCCTCCGGCAGCTTGGTGTAAACCAGCTCCACGGGATACATGACGGGAGTGAGATAAAAACCGATGTTCAGAAGGGCGTTCAGGATAAACTTCGTGTCGTCGAAAAAGGCGTTTATGGTGCATATCACGAAGGCGATGCCCATCAGAAGGCACGTCTGCAGGATGATAAGGACCGGCAGCCACAGAAAGCCCGGCCTCAGGGACGAGCCGTGAAGGAACAGCCAGAAAACCAGCAGATATACCACCAGGATGCAAAGGGCAAGCAAAAAGTGGATCAGGTTTGAAAGCACGTTGGAAATGGGCAGCACTTCTCTGGGGAAAGGGACCTTTTTTATAAGATCCCTGTGGTGCAGCAGCACTTCCGAGGAATCCGCAAGGCCGTTGAGCACGAACTGCCAGGGCAGGAAGGCTGCCAGCAGATAGGCGGAATAATTGGGGATATCTACCCGCATTATGTATTTTACCACTATGGTGATGGTGGCGACCTGGATGAGAGGATTCGCCAGAGACCAGAAAAAGCCCAAAACGGAGTTTTTGTATCTGACCTTGATATCCCTCAGGACCAGCTGATAAATGAGATACCTGTAATTTATGATATTACGGAATTCTTTGAACACTTGATTTTCCTTATAGAACGCTCTAACTCCATTATATTAGAGTTCCGGAATATTTGTCAACAAAACGCTTTCTGCCGCATATAAAAAGCCGCGTCGCGCCGGACGTTTGTTTTCCGCCAGAGCTCCCGCAGCCTCCGGCGCTTTTTTTGGCAGAACGCTTGCAATTTGATATAGTATCGTGTATAATAGTATTGTACGGCCCTATAGTGCAGCGGTTAACACACATCCCTTTCACGGATGAGGCAGGAGTTCGATTCTCCTTGGGGCTGCTTTTTGGCGAGATACCTCAGCTGGTCAGAGGACCCGGCTCATACCCGGGGCGTCGTCAGTTCGATCCTGACTCTCGCTACCAAAAAGAACACTCCGGGAGTGTTCTTTTTTTTATGGCAAAATGCCGGCGCTGTAGTGCCGGCAAAACTGTATCCGGGAGAAGGTTTGATAGGATGTCTGGAGAGATAACGGGCTACCTGCTGGCGGTTTTGTCCATGTGCATTTACGGCGTATATATGTCTCCGAAAAAGCTTTCGGGACTTACCGACAGCCGCTTTACCTTCTGGATGGCCTGCGGGATAATGGTTTCCGCCGGCGTGTTTTACCTTACCGTCCCCCATGAAGAAAAAACCGATCCCGTAATGGCCTGCGTGTCTGCGGCCGCCGGGCTGGTATGGGCCACCGGCAGCTTTGCCTATACCCTGAGCATTTCCAGGATCGAGCTTACCCGCAGCACTCCCATAAAGAACCTGTCCAGCCTGTTCGGACTGCTGCTGGGTATGGCCTGTCTTTCGGAAGGAAGGGGGAAAAGCGTATTCATGATATGCTGCATATGCCTTTCGGGGCTCCTTATCACCGTGGGGGCGTGGCTGCTTTCACGGGTGGGGGCCGTGGTGGAGGGCAAAAAGCTTCTGTCGCGGTCCGATTATATCTCCGGCTGCCTCCTGGCTCTGTGGGCGGCCGTGGGGTTCAGCATATACACGGTGCCCATGAAGCTTGCTTTCGGGTCGGGGATGACCCCCGTTTCCTTTTTGTTTTTTATGTCTTCGGGCATTTTCATCGGCATGACCCTGCTCGCGGTATGGGCGGGCTGGCGGCCGGAGCTCTCGCTGTTTTATGAAAACACTCTCCGCCACGTTCCCGGCAAGAAGGCAAAAAGCTATGCGGTGAGCCGCCTTATGGCTCTTTCCAGCGGCCTCGGCCTCACTCTGGGGCAGCTGTTGGCAAATTATGCCGTGAAGCTTGCCGGCGTAGCGGTGGTGTGGCCCATAACCAAAAACTCGGTGGCCGCGGTGCTGTTCAGCGCCTTTGTCCTGAAGGACGTCTGCTGGAAAAGCTCCCCCGGGAAAATGTTCTGGGGGGTCCTCCTGTGCCTTGCCGGGATAATCGTGATGGCGTTTGGCGTATAAAAATGGAAAAAAAGCTTTTGGTCTACAGTGAAAAAAACGGTATGCGGGCGGACCTGTTTCTGGCAAAGGCCGCGCCGGAGCATTCGAGAAGCTTTTATCAGAAGCTTTTCGGCAGCGGCAACGTGCTTGTCAACGGAAATGTCTGCCGCCCCGGCAGAAAGCTTGAGGAAGGCGACCGGATAGAGATATCCTTTGAGGCGCCCGCGGATACTTCGCTGACAGCCGTTCCCATGCCTCTTGACATAATTTACGAGGACGGATCGCTGATGGTGATAAACAAGCCTGCGGGGCTTGTGGTCCATCCGGCCGCCGGACACAGGAACGACACCCTTGTGAACGGGCTTCTGGCCCATTCGGAGGATATCGCCGAGGTAGGCGAAGCGGAACGTCCCGGCATAGTCCACAGGCTTGACAAGGACACTTCGGGCCTGTTGTGCGTGGCCAAGACCGAAGCGGCCCTTCATTCTCTTTCCGGGCAGATAGCCCGCAGGGAAATGCACCGCCGCTATACCGCAGTCCTTATCGGGGATCCCGCCTTCGAGAGGGCCACTGTGGACGCTCCCATCGGCAGAAGCCCTTCCGACAGGCAGAAGCAGGCGGTGATAAAGGATACGGAAAAATATTCCTCCAGGCCTGCGGTCACCCACATAAGGATCCTGGAGCGTTACCGCCTGTTCGCCCTGGCGGAATGCGTTCTGGATACCGGCAGGACCCATCAGATCAGGGTGCACGCCTCCTTTATAGGGCATCCGGTACTGGGAGACGCCCTTTACGGAGGTATCAGAAAAAAGCCTGTTTTCCCTTCCGGCAAGGCCGGGGAAAAAGAATTTGCCGCCCTTACCGACGGGCTCGGAAGGCAGCTGCTGCATGCGTCCGGGCTTTCCTTCAGGCATCCTGTCACGGGAGAGCCCCTTTCCTTTGAAGCGCCTCTTCCGGAGGAGTTCCGGGCCGTAGTCGATTTTTTGAGAAAAGAATTCTTGCGGGGCTGATGGACAGTTATTCTTCACTTTTGGACCGTTTGGCTCACGAGGGGCAGCTTGCATATGAAAAAACGGAAGGCGCGCAAAAAGCCGTTTTTGAGGATATGCCCGGAGGATTGTCCCCGGAGCTGCTGGAGGATCTGAGATGGAATTTCGGTATAAAAAAGCTGTTTTGCCATCAGAGGCAGGCCTACGATCTGCTTAGCAGCGGAAAAAACGTGATAATCACCACTCCCACCGCTTCCGGAAAAAGCCTTTGCTATAATCTTCCCTGCGCCGACGCTCTCATAAAAGATGCGGACGCTTCCGCTTTGTATATTTATCCCACCAAGGCCCTGGCGGCGGACCAGCTTAAAAGCCTTGAGGGCTTCGGCTGTCTGAAGGGCAGGGTGTTCACCTATGACGGAGACACTCCTTTCGAGGACCGGGAATATATACGGAAGCGCGCCGGCATCATACTGACGAATCCGGATATGCTCCATCTTTCGGTCCTGCCCCGCCATGCCGCATGGGCCCGTTTTTTTGCAAACCTCAGATATATAGTCGTAGATGAAGCCCACACCTATTACGGGCTTTTTGCCTCGCATATGGCCTTTATCCTGCGGCGTCTCCTTGCCGTGTGCTCGTACCGCGGCTCTTCGCCGCAGTTCGTTTTTACCTCTGCCACCATTGCCAATCCGGAGGAGCTGGCGGAAACCATGACGGGGCTGCCCTTTGTCCTTGCCGGCAGGTCCGGCGCTCCCTCGGGCAAACGGACCATAGGCTTCTGGAACCCGCCTCTTCTCGGCTCCGGAGAAGAAGTCCGCCGCAGCGCCCCGGAGGAGGCCTCCCGTATAGCGTCTTCCCTTGTGAAGAATGGGCTCAGGACCATAGTGTTCGGCAGATCCCGCCTTGCGGTGGAGCTTATGACCAAAAAGGTCAAAAAAGAGCTTGAAGCCGTCCTTCCCGATGCCGGCGGGAAAATAGTTTCCTACAGGGCGGGCTACACACCCGAAAGAAGGCGGAAACTGGAACGGCAGATCTTTTCCGGAAAGGTTGTGGGCATCTTTGCCACCAGCGCCCTGGAGCTGGGGATAGATATCGGAAGCCTGGACGTGTGTATCAGCGCGGGCTGTCCCGGAAGGATGTCCGCCTTATGGCAGCAGTTCGGACGGGTGGGCAGAGGAGAAAAGGATTCCCTGTGCGTGCTTGTGGCCCAGAACAGCCCCATAGATCAGTATTATATGCAGCATCCCGGGGAGTTTTTTGAAAAACGGACGGAAAAATGTATCGTGGATACCGGCAATCCCTACGTGGTGGCGGATCAGCTGTCCTGTTCCCTGAAGGAAATGCCCATGACGGCAGACGAGATATTTGCCGTTTACGGGGAAACGGGGCTGGATATGCTGAGCCTTCTCCTCGACGAGGGCCTGGCCGGCTATGCCGGCAGCAGTTTTATGTGGCTGGGAAAAACAGAGCCCGCCGGGGAGGTCAATATCAGAGGCTCTCTGGGCGAGCCGTATGAGATCGTTTCCCTTGAGGACGGGGGAGCGCGGCTCCTGGGGACCTGCGACGAAGGCAGAGTGTATTATACGGTGTATCCCGGAGCGGTTTATATCCATGAGGGCGAGAGCTACATCGTGCGCTGTCTGGACCCGGAAGACAAAACGGCTTACGTGGAACCTACCTCCGCGGGGTATTACACCGTTGCCAACGAACAGTACCGTATCTCCGAGAAAAAAACCGTTTCCGATTCGGAAACAAAGGGAGGGTTCGTCAGATTCGGTTTTTCTCTGGTGACGGTGGACGTCCCTTCGTTTACAAAAAAGGCCGTGCAGGGGGGGCGTATCCTGGGAAAGACGGATATCAGCGTTCCCTCCACCGAGCTTTACACCCAGAGCGTCTGTTTTGACGTCTCCCGGGATATCATGAACAGGCTTGCGGGAAGAGGGATGGATCCCGCCGGATCTCTTCACGCTCTGGAGCATATCCTTATAGCAGCCGCTCCCGTTATGATAAGCTGCGACAGAAACGCCGTGGGAGGGGTATCGTTTCTCTCTCATCCTTCTGCAGAAGGAAGGGCCTGCGTCTTTGTTTACGACGGGATCCCCGGAGGCTGCGGTATATGCGGAAAGCTTTTTTCCGATCATGAAGGGTGGTTCGAAAAGGCTCTGCAGCTGATCTCCGCCTGCCCCTGCAGGGACGGGTGTCCGGGCTGCGTCCAGTCGCCCAAATGCGGAAACAACAATTCCCCCCTGGACAAGGCCGGCGCCCTTTTTCTGCTGGAAGCGCTGCTGAAAGGGACGTAACGGTTCCCGCCGGAAAAAACGGTGTTTTAATTTTTCTCTCTGTTGTGATATAATATTATTTGTGTTTTATTACCGGTAGTTTATTTATGAAATATTTGATTTTTTTGCTGTTTTTTTGGCTTTTGTGGGCTCTGCCCGCTTTTTCTGCCGAATACGTCTCTTCGTCGCTGAAGGAAAAGGATATCGCATGGTTCGACGCGGCCAAAGACCCCTTCAGGGTATACGGGGTGTTCGTTCCGGACAGAGAGCAGCCTTATTACTACAGAGTGCCGGAATACGTGGGCAAAAAGATAAGCCCCGTTTTTTCCATGCTTGCCCATCATACTGCGGGGGGACGGGTGCGTTTTGCCACCGATTCCCCGTATATCGCCGTGCACGCGGAGGAATGGGAGGGTATCCCCAGAACGAACCTTACCCTGACCTTCAGCAACGGCTTCGACGTTTACTCCGGAAAAAACTATGCGGGCACCATCATGCCGCCGGAGATATCCTATGACGGCTTTGACGGCATCCTTTATCTCGGAGAGGGCCACCGCGCCGTCACCCTGAACCTGCCGCGCTATGCAGGATTGAAAACTCTTTATATCGGCCTCAAAAAAGGCTCCCGGCTGGAAAGGGCGCAGGATTACAAAACGGAAAAGCCTTTGGTGTTTTACGGTTCCTCCATAACTCAGGGGGAATGCGCTTCCAGGCCGGGCAATACCTACGAGGATATCATATCCAGAAACCTGGACGCGGATTATATAAACCTGGGGTTCAGCGGCAACGCGTTCGGCGAGCAGGCTGTCTGCGATTATATAGCGGGGCTGGATATGACGGCTTTCATTCTGGATTACGACCATAACGCTCCCGATCCGGAGTTTCTGAAAAACACCCATTACAACGTTTATAAAACGGTGCGCAGGGCTCACAGAGACCTGCCGATCATTCTGGTCAGCAGGCCGAACCCGGTGATCACGGAGGATGTCCGGGCAAGGTTCGACATAATAAACCAAACGTACAAAAGGGCAAAAAACGAAGGGGACAAAAACGTGTATATAGTTCCCGGATATGAGTTTATGAAAGGCTTTGGCAGCGATTGCTGGACCGTGGACAACGTGCATCCCAACGATCTCGGGATGGTGTTGATGGCAAAACGGCTCCAGGGTGTGCTCAAGCCCATTGTGAAAGGAGACAAATAATGAACAGTTCTTTGAACATTACCGAGATATCGGTATTTCTGCTGTATCTGCTGTTTATGGTGGGTATAGGCATCTATTTCTTCTTCCGGAGCAGATCCGGCGGAGAAAAGACGTATTTTCTGGGCGGACGCTCCATGTCCCCCTGGGTAGCGGGGCTTTCTGCCGGCGCGTCGGATATGAGCGCCTGGGTGCTTATGGGCCTTCCCACTTCCATATACGCTTTGGGTATGGGGCAGATGTGGATACCCATAGGGCTTGCCATAGGTTATGCCCTGGCGTGGATAGTGGAAGCGCCGAGGCTCCGGAGCTTTTCGGTGGTGGCGGATGATTCCGTGACTATCCCCCAGTATCTTGCCTACAGGTTCCTGTCCTCCTCCAACGCCCTGCAGGTCATCTGCGCCATCGTGTTCATGGTGGCCTACACCGTGTACGCCGCTTCCAGTATGAAGGCCTGCGGAACCCTGTTCCATACGGTCACCGGCATGAATGAAGTGACTGCCATGTATATCGCTACCCTTATAATAGTGGGCTACACCTTCATGGGCGGCTTTTCCGCAGTGTGCTGGACCGACTTTTTCCAGGCGCTGCTTATCCTCGGCGCCATGCTGTTCGCTCCCATCGGAGCCATGGCGGTGGTGGATATGTCCAACGCCGCTTCCATCGGGACCTCCGGTTATTGGGATATGTTCGCCAGCTGGAAGGATATAGTATCGGGCCTGGCCTGGGGCCTGGGGTATTTCGGTATGCCTCATATAATCATCCGTTTTATGTCTCTGAAAAAGCAGACCGATATCAAAAAGGCTGCTACCGTGGGCATCATCTGGACCACTCTCATAGTCTGCTTCGCGGCGGTGATAGGTATCGTGGGACGTCTTTATCTGGGCTACGACGAGCAGATCGAAAAGGATTCCGTGGTGTTCATAGTCATGGTCCGCAAGCTGTTCCCGGCAATAGTTTCCGGTATCCTTCTTTCCGCAGTTCTGGCGGCTTCCATGTCCACCGCGGACAGCCAGCTGCTTTCAGCCGCATCTGCCTTTGCCAGTGACGTTTACAAGCCTGTGTTCCGGAAGAACAAGATCGGCGACAGGGAAATGCTGTGGATAGGCAGACTGGTGGTCCTGCTGGTGTCTGTTGCCGCCATCCTTATCGCTTCCAATCCCGAAAGCGGTTCCATCATGTCCCTGGTCTCCAATGCCTGGGCCGTGTTCGGATCAGCCTTCGGGCCGGTGATCCTTCTCAGCCTTTTCTGGAGAAGGATAACCTTTGCCGGCGCTTTTGCGGGCATCCTTGTGGGCGCCGTGGCGGATATATGCTGGATGGTTTTCCTGTCCGGGACAGGGATATACGAATTGTTCCCGGGCTTTATTGCGGGTCTTCTGGCAGCCGTTCTGGTTTCTTTTGCTACCCCCGCTCCCGGCAAACGGGTGGACGAAATGTTCGAGAAGGCGCTTAAACTTGAAGATTAGCGCCCCCGTCCGGCGGACGGAACCGTTTGCGGCAAAACCGCATATATTATAATGAAAGAACACGGCGCCGGGAAGGCTCTGCAGATACCGGCAGTCTTTTCGGCGCCGTAAAGACCGGAGGCCGCTTTTTGAGCTCTGTTATCGGAAACAATCTGAAAATATCCCTGTTCGGAGATCCCGACGGTTTTTGTGTGGGCGTAGTTATAGACGGCCTTGAGGCCGGCATAGATATAGATATGAATGCCGTGAGCCTGGAGCTTGTGCGCCGCCGCGGGCTGAATCCCCTTACTATCCCCGAAGAAGAAAAGGACGCCCCGGCCGTTCTATCCGGGATAAAGAACAACAAAACCTGCAGGACCCCTCTCTGCGCCGTCATAGAAGGAGGAGAAAGGCGGTCCGGCGGTATAGCCGGCATATTCGGCGGGGGGCCCCGCGACCTCGGAGACGGGGATCTTCGCATCGGCGCCGTGGCGGGCATAGTTTTTGCCGGCGCCGTGTGCAAACAGGCTCTTAAGGCCAAGGGTATTTTTGTGGGTTCCCATATCCTTTCGGCAGGCGCCGTAAAAGACGAAGCCTTCGACAGGCAGAATATCAGTCCGGATATCCTTCAGTGTCTCGCTTCGGAAAAGCTCCCGCTTCTGGACCCATACGTAAGAACGGAAATTGAAAAAGAGGTCAGAGAAGCCGAAAAGCAGGGTGATTCTCTGGGAGGCATCGTGGAAGGGGCGATCATCGGCGTTCCCGCAGGCCTCGGAAGGCCTGTTTTCGACGGGGTGGAAAGCGTGCTCGGGCGGCTTTTGTTTTCGCTTCCTTCCGTAAAAGGCGTCGATTTCGGCGCCGGTTTCTCTCTTGCCGAAATGAAAGGCTCCTGCGCCGACGACGGCCGGAGCCGGGAAAACGGAGAGCCCGCTTCCAACTGGTGGGGCGGGACCGATAAGGGAGTCTCCAACGGAATGAACATAATATGCAGGGCGGCTTTCAAACCTTCTTCCTGCAAAAACGGAAAGCAGGATACGCGGGAGACGTTTTACGATCCATGCGTAGCGCTGAAGGCGTGCCCCGTGGTGGAGGCGATGCTGTCCGTGGGTATCCTGGATATGCTTTACTGCAAACCGTGACCGGCGGAAAGAAGTTATAAAAAGTTTTTGAAACGCTTGATTATTTTCCGTTATAGTGGTATTATTATAATTGCCGGACAAATCGGGAAGTAGCGCAGTTTGGTAGCGCACTTGAATGGGGTTCAAGGGGCCGCAGGTTCAAATCCTGTCTTCCCGACCAGCTTTTTTTAATGCATTCCGTACAGGAATGCATATTTTTATATGTAGGTGTCACAGATGTTTTCACTTTTTCCGGACAGCGGCGAGCTGGTGAGCAGGGCCAGGGTCCTTTACAGAGATCTTTGTCCGAATACCGCAGTCAGCCTTCTTAACAGGGCTCTTCGTATGGACGGTGAAAACGTGGAAGCCCTGTTTTTACGGGGCTGCTGCTACAGCCAGATGTCCGATTATCCTGCCGCTCTCGAAGATTTCGAACGCTGCACCCGGCTGGACTGCGCTTTTCCCGAAGCCTTTCTTGAAAAAGGCAACATACATCAGTTTATGGGCGACAGGGAAAAGGCGGTGGAGGCCTACGAACGGGCCCAGGCCATAGATCCGTATATGACTCACGCAGTTTACAATCTGGGCAGCATGTATCTGGAACAGGATGACTTCTCTTCGGCCCGCGACTGTTTTTTAAGAGTCGCCCAGCTGCGCCCCTGGGATGCCGACTGCCTGAACAACCTGGCGGTGTGCTACGCTTCCGCGGGAGAGCTGCAGACGGCAAGGGATATCCTGGAAAAAGCGCTTTCGGTCAACAGGTATCACGAGGATGCCCGGGTCAACCTTTCCCTGATAGAGAAACAGACCGGTCCCTGCGGCAGGTGATATTGTCTGCAGTAATCTGATATAATATTATTGTACTAAGGATATACTATATAATTCATTTTCCCGGAGTTCTTAAATGCTAACCAGTAATGACGTTCGATCCGCCTATCTGCGGTTTTTTGAAAGCAAAGGCAGCCTTGTCCTGCCCAGCGACAGCCTTGTGCCCAATGATCCCTCCCTTTTGTTCACGTCGGCAGGCATGGTGCAGTTCAAACCATATTTCATGGGTGAAAAAAAGCCTCCCTGCGGCAGGGTCGCCACTTCACAGAAATGTATGAGGACCGATGATATCGAAGAGGTGGGAGACGCCGTCCATCATACCTTTTTTGAGATGCTGGGCAATTTCAGCTTCGGCGACTATTTCAAAAGAGAAGCCATAAGCTGGGCCTGGGAGTTTCTTACGGAGGTCCTGCACGTGGATCCGGAACATCTCTGGACCACGGTATATAAAGACGACAACGAAGCCTTTGACATGTGGAACAAAGGGCTCGGTTTTCCTGCAGACAAGATAATACGGGCCGGAGCCCATACCAATTACTGGCCTGCCGACGCGCCGGCAAAAGGCCCCAACGGAGTATGCGGGCCCTGTAACGAGATATATCTGGACGTTGCCCCGGAGCAGGGGCGGCCCGAGGATCCCGCATGGTCCATCGCCAACGATTCCAACCGCTTTGTGGAGATATGGAACCTGGTTTTCACTCAGTTTGACCGGCAGGACGACGGAACGCTGCTTCCGCTGCCCTTCAGGAATATCGATACGGGGATGGGCCTCGAAAGAGCCACCGCCGTCCTCAACGGCCTTACTTCAAATTATGATACCGATCTGTTTTTGCCCATAATCAGGCAGATAGAGCATCTTTCCGGAAAAAAATACAAGAACGGGGACATGCAGGAAGACAGGTGCTTCCGGGTGATAAGCGACCATATCAGAAGCGCCGTATTTGCCATGTCCGACGGCGTCATGCCCTCCAACGGCGGAAGAGGCTACGTGCTGCGGCGGCTTATCCGCAATGCAGTCCTGAAGGGACGGAGACTCGGGCTCAACGAAAACTTTATGACCGGTATCATTCCCTGCGTGGTGGATAAGATGGGCTCCGTATATCCCGAGCTGATAGAGCGCTCCACCTTTGCCGAAAGCGTTATGAGCGCAGAAGAAGAAAAATTCCGCTCCACTCTGGAGTCCGGCATGCAGAAGCTGGAGGACGCCAGAGCCGAAGTCAGGGAAAAGGGCGGAAACATGATAAGCGGCCAGACGGCCTTCAGCCTTTACGATACCTTCGGTTTCCCTCTGGAGATCACCGTTGACGTATGCCGCGAGGAAGGCCTCCTGGTGGACGTGGAAGGCTTTGACGAAGCGATGAACGAGCAGCGGACCAGAGGAAAGGAAAGCGGCAACTTCTCCGACGTCATGGGCGCCCAGACAGAAAAGTATATCAGAGAGCTGGAAGCCGGGGGAGCCGGCAAGACCGTGTTTACCGGCTACGGCAATCTTCACGATGAATCCTTCGTCACCGGCATCATCAAAGACGGACGGTGCGTCGGAGAGGCCTCCGAAGGCGAGGAGGTCCTCGTGGTCTGCGCAAAGACTCCCTTCTACGGAGAAATGGGCGGCCAGGTAGGCGACAGAGGCTCCATAAAATCCGAAAACGCCTCTCTTACGGTGACGGATACCAAACGCGATTCCGGCTATTTCATCCACTACTGCAGGGTGGACAAGGGGACGCTGGTTTTGGGCAGCAGGGTCAGCCTTTCCGTTTCCTCCCGGTTCAGGATGGATATCGAGCGGAACCATTCCGCCACTCACATACTGCATTCCGCCATCCAGACGGTTTTCGGCGAGCATGCGGTGCAGTCGGGGTCTTACGTCTCCGATTCCCGCCTTCGTTTCGACTATTCCCATTTTGCCGCTCCCACTCCGGAGGAGATAGTAAAAATAGAGAACATCGTCAATGAGGCTATCCTTTCGGATATGAAGGTCTCTACGGTGGAGACTTCTATTTCCAAGGCCAGAGAGCTGGGCGCCAAGGCGCTTTTCGGGGAAAAATACGGCGAGACCGTCAGAGTGGTGGATATCTTCGGCATGTCCAGGGAATTCTGCGGAGGGACCCACGTCCAGCATTCTTCCCAGATCGGCCTTTTCAAAATAGTTTCCGAAGGCTCCGTGGGGGCAGGCATCAGAAGGATAGAGGCTGTTACCGGAAGATACGTGCTGGAGTATCTCAACGATCTGGATTCAAAGCTCACAGAGATAGCCGGCATCACCAACAGCCAGCGCCAGGACGTGGTGAATTCGGTCCGGAGGCTTGCCGAAGCCAACAGCGAACTTGAGGAAAAGCTTGAAGCCGGAAAGGAGAGGGCTGTTCTGGGCAGGATCAAGGATCTTATAGTCAGAACGGAGGTCATCGGAGATACAAGATATCTGGGGGCCTTTATAGAGACTTCGGATCCGGGGACCGTCAAGATGATGGTGGACGCCGTTATAGAGGAAATGAAAAGCGGCTGCGTGCTCATCGGCGGGATAACGGAAGGAAAAATAGTGTTTGTCTGCAAGGCGACGGAGGATCTTATCCGGCGGGGCGTCCACTGCGGAAAGATCATACGGACCTGCGCGGCAGCCTGCGGCGGCAAGGGAGGCGGGAAGCCCGATTTTGCCCAGGGAGGCGGAAGGGATCCCGAAAAGCTCCAGGAAGCCTTCGCCGCAGCAAAGAATGAATTTACGGAGCAGCTGAGATAAAAACCGGCGCCGGTTTTGAATATACTTTTTTTGTCTGCTTTATGATATAATAAAACCGGTGCGCCGCAGCGAAGCAAATGGTTTTGACGAAAAAACTTCTGGCTCTTGACGTGGGAGACGCGCGTATCGGTATCGCCGTCTGCCTGAACCCTTTGGGCGTCGTTTCGCCCCGTCCCGTTTTTGTGAGAAGCAAAAGCGTAAAGGAGGATGCCCGCAGGTTGGAGGAACTGATATCTTCCAACGGTATCGGGACCGTGGTCATAGGGCTGCCCGAGGATGCGGATCCCGCCCAGGCCGATAAAACAAGGCTTTTTGCCCAAAGGCTCATGCGCCGCAGCGGTATGCCTCCCTTCGTGTTCTGGAACGAAGCCTTTTCCTCCCGGGAGGCAGAAGAGGAAATGATAGAAATGGGCAAAAGCAGAAAGAAAAGAAGGGCCCTGATAGACAGTTCCGCCGCTGCGCTGATACTGGAAAGCTATATTAGATGTGAGGGAAAATAATGTGGGGCCAGAAAAATGTGCGGGTCGTTATGCTGATCCTCGCCGTTGCCGCAGGTCTCGTATGGTATCAGTTTCTTCCCGCCGGGATAACGGACGAGGTGGTTTTCATAACCGTCCCGAAAGGAGCCACTCTCTCGCAGGCTGCCGACAGCCTCAGGGAAGCCGGCGTCATCCGCAGCAGCGCGGCGCTGAAGCTTTATATGACGCTGAAAGGTATCGGCGGCGATATAAAGCCCGGGACCCACAGGTTCGTAAAAAAGCTTCCGGCGTCGGGGATAGCCGCCGAGCTTATAAGAAATACGGTATCGGGGGACGTCATCACCGTCCCGGAGGGCTATACCATCGCCCAGATACAAAAGCGCTACAACGAGCTTACCGGCAAAACGGGAGAGAAGTTTGTTTTTCTTACGCTCAACGTGCCCGTCGGCTCCGTGGAGTTCATCCCTTCGGATTCCATGGAGGGTTACCTGTTTCCGGACACCTACTCCATACGGGAGTCCGACGAGATGGGGCTTGTAAGGCAGATGACCCGCAACTTTGAGAAAAAGGTCATCCTCAACTACAGAGAGGAGATCGCCGCCGCCGGCAGCCGTTATTTCGGCGAGGAAAACTTTTACGAGGCGCTGTACAAGATCGTCACGGTGGCTTCTCTCATAGAAAGAGAGGCGCGGGTCCCAGAGGAACGGCCCCTGATCGCTTCGGTGATCTACAACAGGCTCAAAAAAAAGATGCGGCTCCAGATCGACGCTTCGGTGAGCTATGTGCCGGGGAAAAGCACGGACAACAAGGACAGGACCACTTTTACCGATACCAGAAGAAGGTCGGATTACAACACGTACGTGAAGGACGGCCTTCCTCTCGGCCCTATCTGCAATCCCGGGCTGGAGTGCATAAAGGCGGCTTTTGCGCCGGCCTCCACGGATTATCTTTATTACGTTGCGAAAAAGGACGGCTCCCATATTTTTACGAGGTCCTTTGACGAGCATAAAAAAGCAAAGGCTGCGGTAAGATGACAGGACCCCTGGAGAGATTTGCCCGCTGGCTGCGGCCGGACCGCTTTGAAGAGCATATATATAATGTTAAAGCGGCGGAGCTCAGAGAAAAGGGGATAAGCGCCGTTATCCTGGATCTGGACAACACCTTTCTGCCGTGGAAAAGCAGCGAGATACCGGAGCGCAACCTTCAATGGGCCGAATCGCTGCGTTCCGAAGGCATAAGGCTGTTCGTCCTGTCCAATACCACCAAGCCCCGGCGCATGGAGGATATATGCCGGAGGATAAACGCCGGATGGCTGCATCCTGCGGCCAAGCCTGCAAAAAAAAGCTTTTTGAGGGCTGCGGAACTCCTCGGGCTGCCGCCCCGGGAGATCGCCGTCGCCGGAGACCAGCTGTTTACGGATATGCTTGGGGGAAGACGCGCGGGAATGTATCTGATCCTGGTAAAGCCTCTTTCGGAAACAGAGTTTTTCGGAACGAGGTACATCTCCAGGCCTGCCGAAAGATTGGTGAAGAAATATATGGCCTCGCCCTTCTGAAGTAAGTTTTTTTGTGTTTTTTAAATATTTTTTACCGAAAAATTTTGCATAAGACGGTATATTGTGTTATAATAATTACATACGGATGAAAAAATCTGTTTTACTACCGTGTTTTTAAACAGGAGCACAAAATGGCATTAGCACGTAAAGATGTAGGAGAAATCCTTGTAACGAAAGGGTATATGACCCAGCAGCAGCTTGAACAGGTGAGAGTTGCTCAGAAGAACGCTCCGGGCGATCTGGGCAAAATCGCGGTGGAACTTGGCTTTGTTACCGAAAAACAGGTCATAGAAGCAAAAGCCGAATCGTTCAACTATCTGTTTTTTGATTTTGAAAAGTCTGCAAAAACAATAGACCCTAAATGCGCAACACTTATACCCGAGCATGTTGCCAGAAAATACAAAGCTATTGCTCTGGGCAAGAAGCATGACAGAGTTTTTGTCTGCATTTGCACTCCGGGAGACAATAAAGCGCTGGAAACGGCCATTAGCGATATCAAGCTTTCCATAGGCACTCAGAACATCAAGATATGCTTCGGCAGTGAAGATGAGATCATGGCTGCCATCGATCAGTATTACAAGAGTACCGCAGACGGAGGCTTTATCGTTCCTACCGAAGGAGATCCCGAAAAAGGCATCGCCGCCAGAAAGGACAACACTCTTTCTTCGGAGATCCGTCAGGATCTGGTGAACATGCAGAACGAGACCGGCGGAGACGACGACGATGAGGAAGGCGAAGACCAGAACACTGCTCCTATAGTCCGGCTTGCATATTCTATTATCAAGCTTGCCATTGAAGACGGCGCTTCCGATATCCATATCGAGCCTCAGAGAGACAACGTCCGCGTCAGATACAGGATCGACGGCGTGCTTCACGAAGTCATGCCTCTGCCGAAATACGTGGACAAGCCTTTAACTTCCCGTTTTAAGATCATGTCCGATATGAACATCGCCGAAAAGAGAGCGCCTCAGGACGGCCGTATCGGTATCATGCTGGACAAGAAGGATTATGACCTTCGTGTAAGCTGTCTTCCCACCGTTCACGGCGAAAAGATAGTTATGAGAATCCTGGACAAGAGTTCCGTTCTCCTCGGTCTCAACAAGCTGGGCTTTACCCATGAGCTTCAGTCCGAGGTGGAGGAGCTTATCAGCCAGCCTAACGGCTGCGTGCTTCTCACCGGCCCTACCGGTTCGGGAAAAACCACAACTCTTTACTCGATCCTGCATAAGCTGAACACCATCGAGAAAAACATACTTACCGTAGAAGACCCTGTTGAATATCAGCTCCCGGGTATCGCCCAGGTGCACGTCAACAGAAAAGCGGGTCTTACCTTTGCTACTGCCCTTCGCTCCTTCCTTCGTCAGGACCCCGATATCATCATGGTCGGTGAAATGAGAGACCTCGAGACTGCCAGCATCGCTGTGGAATCGGCTCTTACGGGCCACCTTGTGCTCAGCACCCTCCATACCAACGATGCGCCTTCCGCCATTACAAGACTTGCGGATATGGGTATCGAGGAATATCTTATTGCCGCAACTCTCGTAGGCATAGTTGCCCAGCGCCTTGCCAGAAGGATATGTCCCAACTGCAAGACTTCTTATCAGGTGCGCGCTTCCGAGCTCCGCAGATTCGGGCTCAAGGACTATGACGACGACGAGATGCTCACTCTTTACAAGGGGACCGGCTGCGAAAAATGCAAGAACACGGGCTACAAGGGCCGGTGCGGTATCCACGAGATGCTCACCGTCAACGACGAAGTCCGCGAGCTCATAGTCCGCAAGGCGCCCGTCGCCAACCTGAGAGAGGCGGCCAAGGCAAACGGCATGCATGAACTGAGAGAAGACGGCCTTGTGAAAGTGATCGAAGGTATCACGACTCCCGACGAAGTCATGAGAGTTGTATTTACCGCCGGATATTGATAGGTGAACGAATGGCAGATAAACCGACAGCATTTGCTCCGCAGGAAACAAAATCCCTGAACGACGTCCATCTGGACGATCTCCTGCACGAAATGGCCTCGCTGGGGTCCTCCGACCTTCATCTGGCGGTGGGACTCCCGCCTATGATAAGAAAGGACGGCGGCCTCAAAAGGCTGAATTACGAGCTCATCAAGCCCATGATCCTTCAGAGGATCATATATGATATCCTTAACGATGAGCAGATCCAGAAATTCGAGGAAGCCTGGGAACTGGATATGTCTTACTACGTCCAGAACCTTGCCCGCTTCAGGGTGAATATATATAAGGACAGAGGCAATCTGGCAGGCGCTTTCCGAATCATCCCCATGAAGACCCCTACCATAGAGGAAATGGGGCTGCCCAAGGTGCTGGGGGAACTCTGCGACAAGCCGAGAGGTCTTATACTTGTTACCGGCCCTACCGGTTCCGGCAAATCCACCACTCTTGCCGCCATGGTCCACAAGATCAATCTGGAACAGGAACAGCACATCATCACCATTGAGGATCCTGTGGAATTTGTTCACAACCATATAAAAAGCATAGTGAACCAGAGAGAAGTTGGAACGGACACAAAGGCTTTTGCCAACGCCCTCCGCGCGGCAATGCGTGAAGACCCGGACGTTATCCTGGTAGGTGAAATGAGAGACCTGGACACCATGCAGAACGCTATCCGCGCGGCAGAAACGGGACACCTTGTGTTTGCCACGCTTCATACCAATTCTGCGTCCTCTACCGTGGACAGGATCGTTGACTCTTTCCCCGCAGAGCAGCAGGAACAGATACGTCTGATGCTTTCCAACTCTCTGCAGGCCATCCTCTGTCAGCAGCTGCTGCCGAGGGCTTCCGGCAAGGGAAGGATCGCCGCCATGGAGATACTGCTGGGCACCCCCGCTGTCCGCAACCTGATCCGCGAATCCAAAAGCCATCAGCTGACCAGTACCATACAGACCAGCGGCGGAATAGGCATGCAGACCATGGACCAGCATCTTAAAGAGCTTTATCAGAACGGCATGGTGACCTACGATGACGCCATTGCAAAAGCCATGAGTCCCGAGGAATTCAAGGCAATGGTCAGTGCCGGCCAGGTCAAAAAATAACAAAGGAGGCGGTTTAATATGCCAAGTTTTGCATATACCATCAAAGACGAAGAAGAACAGATCCTTGAAGGCAATGCTGATGCCGAAAGCGAGGATATCCTTCGTACGCGTCTCTCGGAACAGGGCTTTACTGTTCTGGAAATCAAGCAGACAAAAACTACGTCCGGCGCCAGAAAGGTTTACGGCGGCGTTAAGGCCAAGGACCTTTCCATCATGTGCCGTCAGTTTTCGGTTATGATCGACGCCGGCGTTTCCCTTGTCCGGAGTCTCAACGTTCTCAGCCAGCAGGTATCAAACCCCAAGCTGAAGATAGTCCTGGAGGACGTGAAGCTGGACGTTGAAGCCGGTAACCAGCTTTATAAGGCGTTGTCGAAATATCCCAATATATTTGACAGGCTGTTTATCGGTCTTATCAAAGCCGGCGAGGTCGGCGGTAATCTGGAAGAATCGCTGCACAGGCTTTCCGAGTTTCTGGAATCCGACGTCAAGCTTAAGAACAAGATCAAATCGGCTATGACCTATCCTACCGTGGTCATGGTGGCCGCTATCGTCATAGTGCTTGTCCTTATGACCTTCGTCATCCCCCAGTTCCTGACCATGTTCGAGGACCTGGGCGTCAAGGAGCTTCCTCCTACCACGCAGGTGCTGAAGGATTTTTCCGACTTCCTGCTCACCAAATGGTATCTGATGATAGGTATCGTGGTCTGCGCCGTGGGCTTGTGGAAGTGGATCGCCTCCACCAAGCTCGGCAACAGATGTATCGACTGGGGCAAGCTGAAGGTCCCCGTTTTCGGAGATCTTACCCTTAAGGTGGCCATCAGCCGTTTTGCCAGGACCCTGGCAACTCTGCTTTCTTCCGGCGTTCCCATACTTCAGGCAATGGAAACGGTGGCGGGAACCGTGTCAAACGAGATCATTTCCGACGCCATCTTCGATGCCAGGGAAGCTATCCGCGAGGGTGAAGGAATAGCGCCTCCTCTCGAGCGCAGCAAGCTGTTTCCTCCTATGGTCGTCCATATGATCTCCATCGGCCAGGAATCCGGCGCTCTTGACCCGATGCTTCTGAAGGTAGCCGACTTTTATGAGGACGAGGTGGACAACCTTGTGGCGTCCCTTACCTCCGCCCTTGAACCTATACTGATCATATTCCTTGGCGGTATAGTCGGCTTCATAGTTATCTCGGTATTTATGCCTATCATCAACATCACCCAGACGCTTTCGTCCGACAGTGGAGGAGATTAGGTTTTTTATCGGCAACAGATCTATCAGTGCGCCGCACTGATAGATTTTTTCTGTTTTGACCCTTTTTTTATAGTTTCGTTTCAAGGAGTTTTGCATTGAATAGTCAGCTTTTGGCAATAGGTGTTTTATTTGCCTTTCTTTTCGGGATAACCATAGGGAGCTTTCTGAACGTATGTATATACAGGCTGCCGCTGAATATGTCTGTCAATTTTCCCCCGTCCCACTGTCCGAACTGCAAGCACAGGCTCGGCGCTGCGGATCTGTTTCCGCTTTTCAGTTTTCTTTTCCTGGGACGTAAATGCAGATACTGCAAACAGCCTATCAGCTGGACTTATTTTTGCCGGGAGCTGCTTACCGGTATATTGTTCGTATGCGTGTTCCTTAAATTCGGCTACAGCTGGGACACGGTATTCTACGCGCTTTTTACGGCAGGGCTCATAGTTGCGTTTTTTACGGACCTTGAAACCTACATCATTCCCGATTCCGTCAATATAGCCCTGTGTATTTTCGGCCTGGCAAAGGATATCACCGGCATAATAGTGAACAGCGGATATGCCGTGGGTGGCGGGCCTTTGGTGCCCCGTTATCCGATACCCTTTACGGACTTTTCCTTTCCCATGCTCCCTTCGGTATTGGGCATGCTTCTGTGCGGCGGGGCCTTCTGGCTCATAACGGTCATCGGCTACAGGGCCTTTATGCCCAAGGATCCTTCCGAAAGAGAAAACTATGAAGGCGCTATGGGTATGGGCGACGTTTTTCTTGCCGCCGGCATCGGAGCGGTGCTGGGGGCGCGAAAAGGCTTCGTAAGCTTTCTTCTGGCAATTTTTTTGGGCACGTTCATTGGTATCGGAGTGATCGCGGCGCGGAAAAGAAAAGGCGACAGCAAGGGCGAAGGGACTATGATACCCTTCGGGCCGTTTATGGCCGCGGGAGCCGTTGCGGTAATGTTTTTCTATCCGTATCTGTGCCGTTTGTGGCAGATGTGGTTAAACTTGTTTGCCTGATACAAAAATACCAAAGGCAGGGAACATTGAAGCAAAATATACAGACTAATAACTGTATGTGAACAGATTATTTTTGCAAGGGTTGAACATATGAATACAGGAAACAAATTTGCATTCAAAGGCTTTACTCTCATCGAGTTACTGACTGTTATGGCCATTATCGCCATTCTTTCTGCCATAATCTTTCCCGTTATGAAAGCAGTCTCCGAGCAGACGGACAGAAGCTCGTGCATGACCAACATGAAGGAGATCGGCGTTGCTTTGGGTATGTATTATGCCGACAACGGACGCTATCCTGCAGGACTTGCTCCCGACGTGGAATACGACGAAAACGGTAACCCCAAAGGGATAACTTCAGTAAAAAGCAATCTTTTTGCCAATGATTATCTGATGAGCGCAGAGACTTTTCATTGCCCCTCCGACAGCCGTTTCGACGATAAACGCGAGATAGTCAGGCTCCCGGACAGGGAGGCGTACGCTTTTTCTACCTACGAGGTATTTATCAACGACGCTTCCTCCTTCGATAAGATCGGTACGGACAACGTGTACTGCTACAACAGCGGCAGCAACCCGGTAAAGCAATATGCTCTCGACTGGACTTCCGACGAGGATGACGCCGGCGCCGATTATGCAAGACAGCTGAAATGGAAAAACCCTCCTTCCAGCACCGTGGTCTGCTGGTGTATGAACCATGCGGATTTTCCTTATGCCAAGGACGGTACGGCCAAAGGCAAGGCGATGGTGCTGTTCCTGGACGGCCATGTGGATTTGTTCAATGATGTGACCCTGGTAGCGGGGGAAACCTGGAAGATTAAACCGATTAAAGAATAAAAGTCCCAAAATGCAGGATAGAAGTATGAAAGCTATGATAAACAAAAAAATATTGCAGGGCAGGCGCGGTTCTACGCTGATCGAGATCCTTGTCACAATATTTGTTCTGACAGGCGGATTGTTCGTATTATACGGCATGTATCCGCAGGGCTTTAATATTTTGGAGAATGCTAAAAATATTAATACAGCCAAGGGACTTATCCAGACAAACATTTCCGATCTTCAGTCGCGGGCCGGTAATCTGCCTTTTGCCATAGTTCCCTGCGATGATTCGGGCGACCCTGACGGCAGCATACCCCAGGGCAACGGAACCGTTAAGATCTCGGCGCTCAACCCGAATCTCACAGACAAGGACACCTTTGAAAAGGATGAAAACGGCAATTACAAAGCAGACGCCGCCGGCGTGTATTCGAGAGGCAGTCTGCTGAGGAGCCGGAAGGTGGTGGGCGAGAAGACAGAGATCCCCGGCGGGGATTATGTGACCACGGCCAACGGAAACCTTTACGGCGGAAAATACACTCTTCTGTTCAGCCCTATAGATACGGCGAGAGACAGCCGGGGGAAACTGATCCGGTTCAGGATCGAGGGTCCCGATATGAAGCTCTCCGACAACTCCGCTACAAGCGAATATCCGGTGAACCAGATCTGGACGGATGCGGAATTCGGATGTTATTTCAGCGAATACGACAGCAGGCTGTATTTTGCGTTTCTGCCTTCCGGAGCCTATACCACCATGGATTACTCGGCAAGGCTGGATTACGACCGCAAATACAGCGTCTCCTATATGGTCCGCAATCAGACCACCGGACAGGTGTTCCGCAAGGAAGGCGCTATCCGCGTAGGCTCGGATTATGACGGAAGATGGAGCAGTATATTTTACGACTACGACGAAAACGACCCCGAGCTCAACACCACCAACCTTATGGACGTGGGCAACGGCTATACCTTCCTTGAGGATTCCCTCAGGGTAAGAAGGATCTTCGAAGAGGTCACGGACGCCGATTTCGGAAGAGACCCCTATCAGTTCGTGATGGCCGACCCAATAGTGGGGACCGTTGTGTTCAATCCTCTGGGAGCGTCTCTGAGCTTTGAGTCGGAAGGAAAGAAAAAACCGCTTTCCGCTTCTATAGACTACATGATATACGACCCGCGTATCATCAGCCAGGATTTTCAGTTCCCTTCCAATCATGATTACGACGGTTCGGTGAAGCTGAAGCTGCATACCGGCGGGATTCTGGGAGTGGGAAACCCTTCGGACATCACCGACGGAGCCGGAACGGAAAACCCCGACGAAGCCACTTTCGAAGGCCTCATGAGAGGGCGTTTCGATCAGTCCGGCAACGTGAACCTGCAGCTGGGGCGCAGGATATCTTCTCTTGACGAGCTGGTGCTTCCCCAGTCTGTTCTCATTATCGATATGCAGACGGGCCTCAGGGTATTTCCCGCAGATGCGGATGCCAGCGATATCTCTATAGATTTCGGGAACGGTGTGATCAATTTCAGAAGCACGAAGGTCAATCTCATAAGCTGGTCCGACGGGTCTTCAAGCCCGGTCATCAGCAATATCGATATGTCCTCGAGAGCCGTGAGAGTGTATTACCGCACCGACAACGACTGGCTGGTGAAATACGTAAAGCTGCCCGATCTCTTTATGGATAACGGAAAAGGCGAAAAGAATTACAACGTAAATATGGATCTCAACTGGGACGAATACGGTATTTCCGCAAACGAACCCTCCAGGATCTATTTCCCTCAGGAATATGCAGGTCTGGACGTTCTTGTGGACTATACCGATGAGGACGGCAATACGATCTACGGAGAGCTGCAGAAGATCTCCGATTTCCCGGAGAACAACGAAAGCAGCTGTTATATCACGCTGAAGAACGATGCCCGGGACGTTGCCAACGTCAGAGGATCCGGAGTAAATATAGGCGCTTACTGGAGAAACAACGGTAAGTTCAGAAGCAGAGACATAAATTATTCGATCATCGGACAGTAAAATATGAAAAGCACAATTATTAACAGGCCGCTTGGCAGCAGGAAAGGCTTTACACTGATGGAGCTGCTGGTAGTGATGGGTCTTGCTATCATACTTATGGCGCTGCTCCTGATACCTATTTACAAAACACTGGAAAACAACCGGCTCACCGGCGCCAATGTGACTGCCCAGCAATCTGCAAGAGATGCTATGGCAAAGGTCAGAAAGGATATCTCCGAGGCTATATACGTATATGACTCCGGCGAGACGCCTATGCTGCTTCCCGTCAATCACCTGGTGGATTCCGAGGGCGAGCAGGTGTCGCGACCCGTGGTTCTGGACAATGCCGTGATAAACCTTATCATGCCCAAAACCGAGTTCTACTGTTCAAATCCCGAACATGATCCTGCCGCTTCCAGAAGCTTTCCCAGAGGAGACAATTATTCCGAGGACGGTCTGGAGCTTGCCGTCAACGAGTGCCCTTCCTGCCATACGTCAAAGTATGTTTCGGTGATACCCAAAACACCTGTGGAAAAGGGTAGTCTTGTAGTAAGATACTTTCTTGGCCTGAAGTTCAACAAGGACGAAGATTCCAATACAAGCATCATGACTCCCGATGACAACCTGCTGGACAAGCCCCTGGATTGGACTGTGGAAGATTCCGAAGGCTGGAAGCCTCAGTCCTCCTGGAACAAGTCTTCCGGCATCGACAATTCGCTGATACTTTACAGAGTGGAGTTCGATCCTTACGATGATTCTCTGTTTCCCGAGGATTACAGTCTGCCTGCTTCCCGCAGCGACGATCCGGAAAAATGGGACAAGGTCATGTCCAGACGTATTTCCGACGCAAATATCTTCTACCATCCCGACGTTGCGGAAATATGGGCGGAAAGAGCAGAGACCGTGGGACAGCCCTCCGCCATGGATCTTGCCGTGGCCGATAAACAAAACGACTATATAGACGGATATCCCTTCCGTGTGAAATCCACAGTCGCCTTTATTCCCGCCGCTATTGCCGGCGAGGCTCCCACGGGAGACACCGGAAACGAAGCCGCTTTCGACGGCCAGGGCTTTGCCCCCGCATCCTACAGCACAAAATACGGGCTTTTGGGAAAGACCGTCCGCATAGAGGTCACCCGTTCCAACGAGAAAGCGGAGCCCCAGAGAAAATGGCTCCTTGAGGTCCAGCCCAACGGGGCCAACGGCGTGATCGGGGAATATGCTTCCGCCACGGATTCTACCAGCGCTCTTACAGATATCTTTGACGTGAGCGCTTATCTTTACGGCGCAGACGGGTACGTTCCTCTCCTGGATATGGAAGGGAACGACATCCCTATGGCTTTTGCGTATAATGCGGAAAACGGCAAGATAGAATTCAGCCTTGTCCCCAAGGAAATGCCCGGGCTTCAGGAGCATCTGGATGCTTCAAGGCTTTTCTATTATCCCGACATAGACGTTTACGGATATAAGTTCCTTGAATATGCCAATGCTTCCGTAGTTCCCTGAAGCGAGACCGTAAGCTATTACAACGCTTATTACCGCAACAGCAACGGCGACATAACCGAAAACGGTTATCTGACCTACAACGATCTGGAAGCTCACGGAGTGGACAGCGTCAATTATCAGAGAGCTCCGTATTCTCTCGGGCAGCTTACGTTTAATCAGTATAAAATGGATTACGAAAAAGGTATTGTTTACTGGAAGCCTCTGCTGAATCATTCGGCAAACGTTTTTCCCGAGCTGTATATCGATATTCCTACGGTGAAATACAGGATTCAGTTCAACAAGCCTTCGGACAAAGTGACTATCTCATACAGCACCAATGAGGTCATAGACGTGATCATGGATATGCGTATGTATTACAGCAACAACTATCCTCCCAAATCCTCTTCCGTGACCGAGAAGGTGGTTGTAGGCAATGCTTTAAGATAGGAGGCCTGTGATGCGCATTAAAAATTCCAGAGGTTTTACTCTTATACTTGCTTTGATAATTCTGACATTGCTGTCAACTCTGATGGCTCTGTTTATTGCCATGGTTTCTTCAAACCTGCGGCAGTCTCAGAATTCACTGAAGCTTTCCGCCATCGAGGTTCTGGCCAATTCAGGCGTAGATTATTGCAACAACATGCTTGTCCACAGCCCCGACGGCGCCGACTGGCGGCCCGTGCCGGACAATATTTCCATGAAGGAGAACTGGCTTCCTTCGCAGCAGAACGCCCAGCCGGACAGCAGCGACTGCGCCGAGGACCTTCGTGAGATCAGCGAAACCGATCCGGATTACGAATACCTTATGGCTTACTGGCCTACGGAGCTTACAAAGGACGGCGTAGTGTACGCGGGGCCTACCGGCGGATACACCAGATTCAATTCCGGCGACGGAAGGTTTCTTGTGAGAGTCTCCTATGACAGCGTGTCTCCCGATGCGTCGGGGGTTTATAATGCCAATTATTATGATGCGGAATCCAAGTTTCTCAAAATAGAATCCATAGGCAAGCTGGGGACCGTGGATCCCGAGGATCCTACCACCCTCAAGCCCTACGGTAATCCTTCCAAGCAGCATTACCTTGTGGCTTACAAGCCTATCGCCATCACCGATTATCTGAGGTTCGTTACCAACAAGGACAACAGGAAGACCGTTTTCAATATAGGTACCGATTTTCTTGAGGAGACCTTCGGCAGAGCCGAGACCAGGTATTCCTTCAGAGGCGCCCCCATGAGGATACAGGGGGACGCGGCTTTTGACGAAAACAGCACGGTGCTGCTGAGAGGCCAGGAGCGGGACGTGAACGGTTCCTCCGTGGTGTCTCCCAGAGATTACCTGGAGATCACCGGCGAGCTCACAAATCCCGATCTGGGGTTCGTAAAGCTTTTTTCCTGCGATGAAAACAGTTCGGAATATATGGATGATTCCGTCAGCAAGGATCTGTTCGTAAAAAGAGGCGGCGCCAAAACAGGCGACGGCGTTACAAAGATAGCCGCTCCTGTCCTGGACGTCAGCGATATCTCCAAAACAAATCTGAGATACAGGGCCCTTACCAAGAATTCCGGCAAATATATCGACAGCATCGGCAAATATTCCGGAGAATTCGGCTGGGGCTCGGGGATCTATATCAATAACTTCTCCGACGTTCAGAGAGAATCCGAAACGCTTTTCGGCGGATATTCCCTGAGAGCAGACTGGCTGAACCCCGGCAACCTTTTCAGCAAAAACTGGCAGGGGCCTTACTATATCCCGCCGGGAGTTGTAGTCGTTCTTAATCCCGAAGTGGAGAAGGGCATCACCATCACCCGCACGGATTTTGACAGTCAGAACAAAAACAAGGTATGGTGCGACGCCGCCGGCCGCCCTCATCCCGAGTGGGGCGCCACCATAAACGTGCCTTATCCTCTTGACGGTGAGAACCGCAGCTTTGACGGCACCGGGCTTCCCGAGTGGGCCGACAGCGACAAAAGCAGGA
>JAGDAG010000263.1 GCA_017959625.1 Abditibacteriota bacterium
CCTTCCGGGTAAACAGGGGCGCGCCTGCAGGACCCCATAACACCTGGACCCTGGTGGGGCTGGCCCTTGCTAAGGATATCCTTCAGGAGCCGGAAAAAGAAAGCCTTTTCAGGCTGTATCAGGAAAAGCTCAACCCGGAAATACCGCTTTTTTTGGAAAACTTTTCGAAGCATCCGTCAAGACAGCTTTTGATGCGGGGGCTTCTGTGGAGCGACCGGTACGAAGACGCCCGGCTCATAGAAGAAAGCACTCTGCGGGATATAACCCGGGCGGGAGAATTTGCCGAAAGCTACAACAACGGCGGCCCCATTACCCCCGAAGGCGTAGTCCCCTCCATATTCGGGGTCGCAAATATCATAGACAGCTGTATGTGGCTCAATAACGTCTGGCTCAGCGAAGGCTTTCCCATGTTTATCCCCCAAAGGACAGGCGGAGTGAGCAATATGCAGGTAAGGGGAAGACTTGTAAACCTGCAGGCAGACGAAAGCAAGGTATATATAAGCGGCGAGACCGAAGGCATGGCCCTGACCGGCTTTACGGAAAACGAAAACGGAACGTGGGAAAGGAGCTTCGCTCCCTTTGAAAAGATAGACCCCTGGGAATAACGCCCGGAAGGCAAAACGGCTTTTTTTTCAGCGGAGAGCAGATAAACCTGCTCTCCGCTGAAATTTTCCGTTTGCGTCACAGTTTGTAATTCTGCATCCTGTCAACGTAATACTGCACGTTTTCGTATACAGCGTCCGGGGCTATACGGTGATCCGGACAGGGAATGAAGCCCCCAAGGTCTATTATGGGCTTCAGGCGTTCTATCTCGCGGTCAACGGCCTTCCGGTCGTATGCGAAGACCCTTTTGTCCATGCCCCCTACTCCGCGAACTTTTTTTCCGCACATATTGCGGAAATCCGCGTAAGAGCCGCCCCAGGTGCCCACTTCTATGGGAAACATGGTATTGACGCCGTTTTCCACCCACACCGGCACCAGCTTGTCGATACACCCGTCGCAGTCCAGATAAATGATATCGATACCGTGGGCTTCGAACAGGCGCCTCAGGCGGGCGTAATGGGGCCCGCACCATTTTTCAAAAAGCTCCGGATTTATAAGAGGCCCGTAGTTGAAGCAGATATCCTCCCACATGGAAGCGGCGTCGAATTTGTCCGTTACGTTTTCGAGGGTATATTCAACGCATTTATACTGCATATCGGCATAGGCGTCTATGATCTCTTTAAGGAGGCCCGGATCGTCCGCCATCATATACGAAGTCCCCACCACGCCGATCCAGTTTCTTATGGTGCCGTATATACTGCCCGCGTGCAGCCCCAGATGAAAGTCCCTTCCGGGGTCCTCGACCACGGCCTTCAGCGCAGGATCATCGTTATACCGCTCCATGGTGAAACGGACCCTGTGAAGATAATGCTCTTCCCAGGAAGCCCTGTCCTTCAGAAGATGCTCTATCTCTGCGGGGATGGACACGGCGCCGGGCTTATGCAGCTCGGTGACTCCGTCGCCGTTCATGACATGCTTTGAACCGTCCGCCAGCTCCCTGACCACCTTTGGAGCAAACCCCGGGAACAGCCCCATATTGAAAAACGACACTGCATTCCCGAAATCCTGATCCCAGCCGAGGGCCCTGTTCACGTAGCCGAATATAGCGCCGCTGTCTCCGGTCTCCATTATATCCCGGGGGATATGCCCTTCCCGGGCCCATTTTTCAACGGTCTGCGTCCAGTAGGAAAAATGCACTACCGGCAGCTTGTCGCACTTCTCGTAATGAAGGACCGCTTTTATTCTTTGTCTTGTATCCATATCAAAAAAAGCCGAAGTGATCTGCGGCATATCGTTTAGTTATATTTCGTTCGTATGGTATACGTCAGCTCCGCCGTGGAATCGGCGGCTATCTTCACGGGAAAGGTGATGGTCTGGGCGTCTATTTTTTTATGCTCGACGTCGGAAGAGACCACCTTCCAGTCGCCCCATACGCGCTCGTAAACGTCCACCAC
>JAGDAG010000264.1 GCA_017959625.1 Abditibacteriota bacterium
GCGCCGGAAGATGCCGGTCCGGAAACGGAATACGCCGCTCTTCCGGAGGAAGCGCCTGCCGGCTGGAGCGGCATGGGCAGGCTGCTGATCACCTTTCTGGTGTTCATCATCCTCAGCCTGGTGTGCTACGGAGTTTACCGGTCGAGCGGCCCTGCTCCCAAGCCCGTCCCCGAGCCCGCTGCTCCCGCCGTGATAAACGAGCCTTCCGTCCCGGAAGCAAAAGCGCCGGAAAAGCAGCCGCAGAAATATGCGGAAGGGGTTTTTGTGTCGGTGAAGACCTTTACCTGGTATCCCCGGACCGTTATCCGTATAGTCGTGGACGACGTGGTGAAATACAACCAGGACACCGGCCCCGGGGCCTGTCTGGAATATACCGGCAAAAATTACGTCAAGGTCTATACGGACAACGGAGACCATATACAGATAAGGGTCAACGGCAGGCTGGAGGACAGCATGGGCAGCCCCGGAAAGCCCGTGACCAAGTATTATCAGGTGAACACTCCGGAAACGAGGCCTGCCGAATAAAAAGAATACTTATAGTATGGAGGACGATATACTATGATCTACAGAAAATATGGAAACACAGGCATAAAGCTGTCGCAACTGGGCTTCGGAGCCATGAGGCTGCCGGATGACGACGAAGAAGCGGTCCGGATACTGCGCGCCGCCGTTGACGGAGGCATCAATTACATAGACACCGCCTACGGCTACAACCAGAGCGAGCGCAGGGTGGGGCTGGCGCTGCAGGACGGCTACAGGGACAGAGTGTTTCTTTCCACCAAGAACCCCCTGCCGGATATGAGCCTGGACGGCTGGAAGCAGCGCCTGGAGGAATCCCTCCGCCGGCTGCAGACGGACCACATAGATTTTTACAACGTGATCCATTCCATGAGCTATGACGCCTGCGAGAATTTTCTGGTGAAGAACAAGGCGCTGGATATGATACTGGATTACAAGAGGCAGGGGGTCATACGCCACGTGGTGTATTCCACCCACGACACTCCCGAAAACGTGAAGAAATGCATCGACACCGGCTTTTTCGAGGGCATGACCATCCAGTACAACCTGCTGAACCGCAGCTACGCCGACCCCATAGCCTACGCTCACGAAAAAGGCATGGGAGTGGTCATCATGGGCCCAGTGGGGGGCGGCACCCTGGGGGCGGCCAACAGCGCCTTCAAAAACAAGCTGGGCAAGAGCTACGCTTCCACCCCCGAGCTGGCCATACGCTTCGTGCTGGCCAACCCCAACGTCACGGTGGCCCTTTCGGGAATGGGCAATATGGATATGGTGACGGAAAACCTGCGGACGGCCTCCAGGCCGGATCCCCTTTCGGAGGAGGAGCTGAAGGCGGTGGATACCGCGGTGGAGGAACTGAAGGCTCTGGAGAAGCTGTACTGCACCGGCTGCCGGTACTGCATGCCCTGCCCCAACGGAGTGGATATCCCCGGCAACTTTGCCAACTTCAACCGCTACCGGGTCTACGGCGCTCTGCAGCAGGCGAAGCAGCATTACGGCTGGCTGCGCCATACGAATGAGCACAAAAAGGACAATTCTGCCGGCGCCTGCATACAGTGCGGGGCCTGCATGAAGAAATGCCCCCAGAAGATAGATATCATAGGGCAGCTGAAGGAAGTGCACCGGACGCTGGGCGCAGAATAGATAAAAGGCAGGCCCCGGGGCCTGCCTTTTTTGTGCCGGCGCATTCGGGCGTTTCTCCGTAAAACGGCAAAACAGGCCTGCCCCGAAAGGCAGGCCTGCCGATGTTTCTCCGGCCGCTCTGTGTCAGAAGGCGGCGGCGGTGACGCTTATGCACACGTGGGCGCCGGCAAGCAGCGCCGACACCTGGGCCACCGTATATACGGGCTTGGTCTCTCCCAGGACCTCTTTGAGGGCGGCGTCGGTTTTTTCAAAATCGTTTATATCCGTAAGCAGTATCTCCACCTTCAGGACGTTGGACCAGCTGGTGAAGGCGTGGTTCAGGCATTCCGAAAGGTTTTTTATCACCAGAGCGATCTCGGCGTCCGTGTTTTCCGCCGGGGCGCCGGTCCCGGGGTCGATCCCCAGAGTGCCTCCCACGTATATCACGCTGTCTATCACGGTCTGGCTGGAATTGCCGAAGGGGTTATGGCATTTTTTTGTATAGCTTGTTTTTATCATATATATCTCCTATTCCGAAATCATCAACACCGCCGCCTGCAAAAGATTGAAGGTGACCAGCGATACGTATACAACGATTATTACTGCAACGGCTTTTTCCCACTTTTTCTGGACTTCTGCGAACTCCTGCGGGTTTTTGAAGGGGCGGGCCTTTAAGGCGGCCGCCTTGCCTCTGAACAGCATCCAGATGCCCAGCCACCAGCCTGCCAGTATAAACACGGCGCAAAGCAGCATCCCCGAGGAAAGGGCCGTTAGGTCGAACCGGGAGGAAATGCTTTTTGCCAGATACGCTATCAGAAAATAAACCGAAAGGATCCAGCAGCCCAGGGAGGCCCAGCCCTGCCACAGCCTGTGGCTTATGCCCCAGAAGGGAGCAAGGAACAGCCCCGGCCAGTTGAGACCTTCATTCCCGGCGGCCGGGTCAAAAAGCCCGGGAAAAACCTCCGCCGCCTTTTGCCGGCTGCCGTCTTCGCAGATTATAACGGTTCCTTCGGTCACTCTGCCTTCTTCCTTCCATTGGCGTATGGTGTCCATGCCGCAGGGGCCGTAAACGGCGCCGTCGGAGCCGATAACTTGGTAGCGCATTTGTGTTGCCTCGCAATTTCTTTTCATTTACATTATACAGTATAAGCAAAAAAAAAGAAAGCAGGCCCGCGCCCTGCCGGGGGAGGCAGTTTTTTTGCTTTTTTTTGTTTTGCGTGTTTACATGGGCCGGGATATGTGCTATAATAGATATAACACAGGTTTGAAACAGGTTAAATACAAGTTGTTCAACCTGTATCTTTTCAAAAGGAGAAGACAAAAATGAGAAAAGGTTTTACTCTTATCGAACTGCTGGTAGTGATAGCCATAATCGCTATCCTTGCCGCCATTCTCTTCCCTGTTTTTGCCCAGGCAAGAGAAAAGGCCCGCCAGACCCAGTGCCTCAGCAACATCAAGCAGATAGGCACGGCGGGACAGATGTATATGCAGGACTGGGACGAGGGCCTTATCCCCTATAACGGCGCCAACGCCAACTTCGCCCAGCTCATGGAACCCTACGTGAAGAACTGGCGCATGTTCTATTGCCCTTCGGCTCCCTGGAAGCCCACCCCCGACGCCCACGCCTTCTGGGCGGTGAACTACGGCATCAACAACTGGATGGGCCTGTATCTGGACGCCAACGGCAACTCTGCCGACCCCCTGAGGAACCTGGGGCAGATTGGCAAGCCCTCCGAGATACTTATGTACGGCGACTGCGGCCTCTTCTGGATGAGCGGCTGGGGCATCCTGTATCCCGCCACTTCCGGCGGCTGCTACCTGCCGGGCTCCAAGGGGAGCAAGGATCTCATCGACACTACTCTGGCTCCTCCCGTCTCCCAGGCTGTGGGAGATTTTGCCAACGGCAGGCACAACGGAGGAGTGAACATGTGCTATTGGGACGGACACGCCAAATTTATCAAATCCTACGATCTGGTGCGTCAGGCCCGGGAAGAATGGAACGCCTGGGGCGGCATAGAAGGTCCCTTCGGGTTGAAGTATTACCTGGAAAACCAGTAAGGCGAAGCGGGGCCCGGCCCCGCTTTTTCTTTTGCCGGCTTTTGTGTATAATTGTTTTGTAAGACAAATCAAACCGGAGAAGAGAATATGTGGCGGGCATTTGCCGCAGTTATCGTGATCATTTTGTGTGGGGCTCCCTGCCGCGCCGCCGTCAGCGGCTGGACGGCTTTCGGGAACGCCCGGCTGGCGGGAGGGTGCGCCGTCCTGGAGAACGGGGAAGCCGGTTCTCAGGCGGGCATAGAATGCAGCGTTCCCGTTGCCGACGGGTATATAAGGGCATACAGGCTGCGGGGGCTTTTTGAAGCCTCCGCAGAGGAGAAGGGAGACCTGTGGCTTTACTGCGACATTTATTACCGCGACGGCGCCCACACC
>JAGDAG010000265.1 GCA_017959625.1 Abditibacteriota bacterium
GATGCCCCGCAGAGAGATACATGGAGTTGGGGCTCAAAAAGTGGGAGAATTCAAAGGTGATGGCTTTCTCATAGCCCGCCTGCTCCGCCGCCTTCAGCTTCAGAAGCAGCTTCTCCCACTTGATGGGGAGAAACCTGATGGGCATATCCCGGTCAAAGGTCTCAGTGTTGGTGCGGCATTCCACGCCGTATTTATCACCCAGAGCCTTGTTGGCCGCCAGAAACTCGGGCAGCTCCTCATAGTCCACGTGGCCGTCCTGAAAGGCCACTATATCCACGCAGCCGCTTATGTCGGCAAATATCTGTTCCCACTCTTTGAAATGCTCGTCCACGGTTATCCCGCCGGCTTCTCCGACGCCCGGCTGTTTTTTGCCCTGGACGTAGGGGCTTATCATGATGGGCAGTCCGGAGACGGACTTCAGGCGCCCCCCGAGGTCGCAGAAAAGCCCGGATATGCCGGGGATACGCCTGCTGATCTCGTTGGAGATATACCAGCCGGCAAAGGAGGGGTGCCGGCCGTAGCGTTCCAGGGCCTCGTCGCAGACAGCCTTTGAAAGGGCCACTTCTTTTTCGTATTCGCCGTTCAGCCAATACTCGCCCGAATCGTAGGTGCCGAAAAAGAATTTCATTCCCCATTTGTCCGCCAGGCCCAGGAACAGTTCCACAAGGTCGGTCCCGGGAACGAAACAGCCCAGGGCGTCCGCGAGGACGGACGAGGGAAACGTCATCTGCTTTTTATAGCCGCAGCGGATGAGATACACCTCTTCTATGCCTATCGCCTTCATGGCGGCAAAATCTTTGTCCCATTCCGCCGGGCCCCAGTTCTGATGAGGAATATCGTGGCTTATCTCGTCAAGAAAGGTGCCGCAGAGCCTCATGTCAGCCGATAGCCCTCACTATGCATTTCTGCTTTCCGCCCGGCGTCATATATTCTATTTCCTCGCCGGTTTTTGCCCCCAGAAGAGCGTCGCCTATGGGCGAGTCGCTGCTGATCTTCCCCTTGGCGATATCGGATTCGGCAGGCCCCACTATGGTATATTCCATTTCCGCGCCCAGAGCTTCCATAAAAATAGTCACCTTCGAACCTATCTGAACGATGTCGGCCCCCTTGGCCTCCACCAATTCCGCGTTTTCGATTATATACTTCAGCTCCGCGATGCGGCTTTCCACAACGCCCTGTTCTCTTTTGGCGTCGTGATAATCAAAGTTTTCGCTGAGGTCGCCGAGTTCTCTTGCCTCCTTGATCCTGTTGATGATCCGCGGCCGTTCTTTTTTTACCAAGTCGTCCAGTTCGGCTTTTGCCTTTTCCAGGCCTTCTCCGGTTATCTGTATCTTATCCATAATTTATCCTTATCACCCGGCTTGCGGGGTCCCGTTTTTTTCAGCCGGGTCGCATATTTTTGTGACATCAAACAGATTATACCATATAACTGTATGAAATACAAGAAAAACGCAAAAAAAGCCAAAAACATATTATTGACACGCCGGGCGTTTTCATGCTATATTAGTATTGATATCATTATTAAACGGAGTAAGCAATATGAAAAAAACTGTTTTCACTCTGCTTTTTCTTTTATTTGCCCTTTCCGCCCTGCATGCGGACGCCCTCGGCGACTATATAGCCGCGCCGGAACAGGGCTTCGGCTATACGGAGCTTTCCAGATCGGAGCTGCCCCAGGCCTTGCGCTGCGAACTCTCCATGAACTCGGTGTCCTATAAAGGCGCGCAGTGGAAGCACCGCGTCACAGTCATAGTGCCCAAGACCGTCACCGTCCCCGACACTGCCCTGGTGTTTGCCGTCATGGGCGGCGCCCTTGACGAGATAGACAAATACGCGGGCATGATAGGCTCCCTTATGGGCTGCCCTCTGGCCATAGTGTGGGACGTCCCCAACAAACAGCCCGGGCTTTCCGACGACGGAGCCATAGCGGCAAGCATACAGGCCGCCCTGTCCGGGCAGAAAACGGAGGATATCATGCTCTTCCCCATGGCCAAGAGCGTCATCAAGGCTCTGGACGTATGCGACGACTATCTGCCCAAGGCGGGAGCAAAGGCCTCGAAATACGTCATAGGAGGGCCCTCCAAGGACGGCTGGATCACCTGGCTGGCTGCAGCCTCCGGCGACAAAAGGATAGCGGGCATAGTGCCGGTGATATTTGATTTCCTCAACATGGAAAAGCAGCTGGCGCTCCAGAAGGAGAGCTACGGCAGGTATTCCGATATGATAAAGGAATATACCGCCTTCGAAGCCCTGCTGACGTCGGACAAGGGCAAAGAGGTCCTGAAGGCCATAGACCCCGCCTCCTACGCGTCAAAGATAAAGATCCCCAAGCTCATAATCAACGCCTCCAACGACAGCTACTGGAACATCGCGTCCGCCAACCTGTATTTCGACAGCCTGCCCGGGGACAAATATCTGTATTACGTCATGAATATGGACCACGGCAAGACCCTTGACGGCTCGCCCCTGGATCCCCTGTCCCTGCTGCCGGTGTTCAACACAGTGGCGCACTTTACCGAAAAATGCGCCGGGGCAAGCCGGATGCCCGCCCCTTCCTGGACCTGGACTACGGTGAACGGCGCCCTGCGCTGCACGGTAAAGGCCCCCGCCGGAGCAGAGATCTCGTCGGCCGCCGCCTTTATCGCCCAGGGGACTTCGAAGGATCTGCGCAAAAGCAAATTCACCCTTGCGCCCATGGCCAAGGCGGGCAATACGGCCTCCGTGACCATAAAGCCCGAGGGCTCCTTCAAGGCCGCCGTCTGCCGCATTTCCCTGGTCTGCGACAACAAGCCCTACGACGTCTGGACCACCCCAAAAGTCATAGAGCCGGAAAAATAAATTTATAAGGGGCTTCCGCAAAAGCGGAAGCCCCTTTCTGCCGCGCAAAGGCTAACACCCGTCTATTATCTTCATCACATCCAGAGTTTCGGCGGCAAGCCTGTCCGCCTCCGCCCTGTCCTTTTCGGCAATGATACGGGCAAAATCCTCAAATTCCGCCGTCATGCGGTGCCGGACGGGACGGGGAACGAACACCTCCGTCTCAAAGGCCCTCGCCGAAGCGCCGGAATTATCCAGCCCTTCCCCTGCCTTTTCGCCGCCGGTGACCGCTATGGTCAGGTCCTGCGCCGAGTTGGGCTTGCCGTCTATGCGCATCCAGCCCTTCTCCCCCTGCACGGAAACGAAGCAGGGGCTGTCCGAATCCTTGGCCCCGATGCACACGCAGCGGAAGCCGCCGTAGTCCAGTATCACGGCTCCCGAGATGTCCACCCCGTTGAAACCCCGGTTGGGAAAATACCGCGCCTCCTTCGGCGCGCCGAACAGGGCCGCGGCGTAGTGCAGGTTGTACACGTTGATGTCTCTCAGCGCCCCTCCCAGATACGCCGGATCGAAATAGGGATCCACGTCCCCCGCCAGGTAGCGGTCGTACCGGCCGGAATACTGGGAATAATTGGCGATCATCATCCTGAGATGCCCCAGCCGGGGCAGGTTTTCCCTCAGCTTGTCCATGATCTCGCTGTGGAGCACCGTTACGGCCTCGAATATATAGAGGTCCCTCTCCCGGGCCAGCCGGAAAAGCTCCTCCGCCTCGCGGTATGTTCCGGTAAAGGGCTTCTCCAGTATCACGTTTTTGCCCGCCTCCAGGGCCTTTTTGGCATATTCGTAGTGGACGCTGTTCACCAGAGCGATATACACCGTATCAGCGTTCCCGCCGGCAAGCAGCTTTTCGTAATCCGTATAGACCCGGGGTATGGAATACTCTCTTGCCAGAGCCCCGCCCTTTTCCCTGCTGTGGGGCCGGGCGAATATGGCTTCGAGGCTGATTTCCTTCAGGGGCTCCATGGCGTAAAGGGCCTGGGGGACTATCTTCCCCGTTCCTATTATTGCAAGCTTCATAGATCTCTCCTCCGTCGGGCGTTTAATGCCACTTGAAGGTGGCCATGCCTATTATGAACAGCAGCAGGATGGAGGCCGGGGTCACGAAACAGAATACGGGCTTCATCCAGCCTTTCACCTTCATTCCTTCCCCTGCGTTGGCTTCCCGGACAAAGTTGTCCCAGCCCCATCCGAATCGCATATTGGTGCAGAAAAGGGCTATAACCAGAGCCCCCAGGGGGAACAGCACGTTGGTCACCGAGAAATCCCACAGGTCCAGCCACGAGGAGCCTTCGCCGAAGGGCCGGAACTGCCACAGGCTGTAGCCGAGAGCGGTGGTAAGGCTCAAAAGGGCCACCCCTGCGCCGCACACCGCGCTGCCCTTTTTCCTGCCCCAGCCGGTGAGCTCCCTCACGCAGCCCAGGATGGTCTCGCAGATGGAGAGCAGGCTGGTCAGGGCGGCAAACACCATGAAGAGGAAGAACAGGGAACCCAGTATCCTGCCGCCCTGCATATTCCGGAAGGCGTCCGCCATGGTGTCGAAAAGAAGCCCGGGGCCGGCTCCCACGTCCACGCCGTGGGCAAAGCAGGTGGGAAAGATGATAAGGCCCGCCAGGATGGCCGCCAGGGAGTCCAGCAGGACTATGGTCCAGGCCTCGCCCAGTATGCTGCGGCCCCTGTCGATATAGCTGCCGAAAAGGGCCACGATGCCGAAGCCTACGGACAGGGAGAAAAACGCCTGATTGGCCGCCGCCGGCACCACGCTCCAGGTGAGCTTGGAAAAATCGGGGACAAGGTAAAACTTCAGGCCCTCCACGGCTCCCCGGAACATGGAACAGCGGACCGCCAGAAACACCATCAGCGCGAAAAGCGCCAGCATAAGGAACTTGGACACCCTCTCCAGGCCGCTTTTCAGATTGAAGGACAGTATGAAGAAGGTCACCGCCACAGCCGCCGCCATATAGAGCACGTTGACAAGAGGGTCGGCGATCATGCCCTTAAAGCTGAGGCCGGCGTATCTGCCCAGGGCAAAGCATATAAAGTAGTATATTATCCAGCCGCACACCACGCTGTAAAAAGCGGATACGCAGATATTGGCCGCCAGGCAGGCGTAGCCGTGGATATTCCATTTCTGCCCCGGCTTCTGCAGGGCGTCGTACATTTTCACCGGGCTGGCCTGGGCAGCGCGGCCCAGGGATATCTCCATACACATGGCGGGCAGCCCTATAAGGGCCGCCAGGGCAAGATAGATAAGGACGAACAGGCCGCCCCCGTTCTCCCCGGTGAGCCACGGAAATTTCCATACGTTGCCGCAGCCTATGGCGCTGCCGGCGCTGAGCATAAGAAAGCCGATGCGGCTTCCGAGCCTTTCTCTTGACATTATTTTCCTGTCTCCGTATCAATAAAAAGGCTCCGGCTTAACCGGAGCCTTTTCGGTCAGATTCAGCGCTCTTTTTCGAGAGCAAGGGTCTTGGTGGTCAGGTCGCACACCTCGGCAGGGCCGAAATACTGGATGGCGCCGGGGTAAACGTAGCAGTCCTCCACGGCCCACTTGTCGCGGCGGGCGGCAAAATACTTGAAGGGTGCGCCGTCAAGTTCTACCAGGGCCTTCTTGATAACGGGGGTAGGCTTGCCCTTTCTCTGCTCCATATTGAGCATCTTGGTCACGGGAACGGCTCCCGCTATCCATTTGTCGGCAGGCTGCTCCGTGTTGGCCACCTTCACAGTGTAGCCGGTGAGCCCGGCGCGGGCCATCTGGGCGGCGGTATAGCCCAGGCTGTAGCAGTAATCCGCGTCGTAGTTTGAAGGAGCGGCGCAGCGGCCTTCGTAGCCCATAAAGTGGCCGAGAGCCTTGAACTTCACGCTTTGGGCTTTTCCCTCTGCCTTAAGGGCCTTGATGCGGTCGGAGACCAGGCTTATGAGAAGCTTTTCCGTCTCTACCTGGGAAAGGGGCACGTTGCCGTGGCTGTCCCTGGTCATGAGCACTGCCCTGTCGGCGGCGGGAAGAGAGCCGAACACCTCGGCGGAATGCTCCGAAAGCTTGCCTGTGACGTAGGCGTTTTTGGCGTCGGCGTCCATAGCGGCGAGCTTGTCGGCGTCCTTTCCGAGGATATCGCTGATCTCATCGATGGTGGTCTTGATGTCGGCGATGAATTCCGGGAGCCCTTCGGGGATAAGTATCACGCCGTAGTTCTTGCCGGCCTCCGCCCTTTTCACTATCACGTCCACTATGCTGTTGACGATCTCGGAAAGAGTGGTTTTCTTTGCCTTCACTTCTTCGGAAATAAGGCAGATATTGGGCTGGGTCTCCAGGGCGCATTCAAGGGCCACGTGGGATGCGGCTCTGCCCATGAGCTTGATGAAGTGCCAGTATTTCACCGCGGAGCTGGCGTCTCTTTCAATATTGCCGATAAGCTCGGAATAGGTCTTGCAGGCGGTATCGAAGCCGAAGGAGGCCTCGATCTCCTCGTTCTTCATATCGCCGTCTATGGTCTTGGGCACGCCGATGACCTTGGTGGAGGAACCGTTTGCCTTCAGATATTCGGCAAGCACCGCCGCGTTGGTGTTGGAGTCGTCGCCGCCGATTATTATAACGGTGGAAAGCCCCAGCGCCTTGAAGTTGGCGTCGCAGCTTTTGAGCTGCTCGGGAGTCTCGCTCTTGTCGCGGCCGGACATTATCATATCGAAGCCGCCGGTGTTGCGGTAGAGGTCCACGTAGTCGTCGGTGAGCTCCATATATTTGTTGTTTATGGCGCCGCCGGGGCCCTTCAGAAAGCCGTACACCCTGCTCTTGGGATTGGCCTTTTTGATACCGTCGTAAACGCCGGCAATAACGTTATGCCCGCCGGGAGCCTGACCGCCGGAAAGGATGACTGCCACGTTGATGGGGTCGCCCGTAAGGCCCTCGCCGCAGCCCTCTGTAAAGTTGACCACAGGCTGGCCGTAGGTGGACGGGAACAGCTTTTTGATAGCCTCCTTATCCTGTTTGGGCTCGGAAGGAGCGCCAAGCTCCAGCTTGAATTTGCCTTCGGCCAAAGCCTTGGGCAGTTTGGGACAATAGGCCTTTCTCGCCTCTTGAAGCGCAGATATCTCGCGTGCCATAAAAAATACCTCGTATAAAACAGCAAAACGCTGATTGATGTCACTAATATTATATTATCCGTATATATAAAAGTCAAGCGAAAGCTACCGGGAACGGTCCACCAGATAGGCGCCCCAGGCAAGGAGATAACTCTTGTAGCGGGAGTCCGGCATATCCTTCAGCAGCCCGCCGGCTTCCGTCACCAGCCTTACCGCCAGGGACTCCGTATCCCGGACGGCGCCGGTCTCCAGGATCATATCCACCGCCCTTTTCTGCTGCTGCGGCGAGGCTTTCCCGTTGCCGTAGATCTGCAGGAACTCCGCCCTTTCTTTTTCGCCGAAGCGGGAAAGGGCCAGGTAGATGGGATACGATTTCTTTCCGTCCCGCAGGTCGGAGCCCACGGGCTTGCCCAGCTCGGCTTCGTCGGCAACGAGCCCCAGTATGTCGTCCTTCAGCTGAAAAGCCGTCCCGCAGGCCCGGGCGTAATCGCCGATGCTTTTTACCGCGGGATGCCCGGTATCGGCGGTCTTTTTCCCCAGCATGGCGCCGAACATGGCGCTGTAAGACAAAAGCGACGAGGTTTTTCCTTCGATCATCTTCAGGATGGTATCGCAGTCTATCGCTTCTGTGGGCATATACTCGAAATTCACGTCCCGGAGCTCCCCTTCCAGCAGCTCCCGCATAGTCACCCCCTGAAGCAGGCGGCAGATCTCGCCCACCACCTCCGAGGGGGCGCCGGCCTTCACCGCATCCAGCATCATGGCCACCGACACCGCGTGGAGGGCGTCGCCGATAAGGATGGAATACGCCAGCCCGTATTCCTCCGCCGCCCCGGCTGAAGCGCCGAAGTTCTCTTTCGCCAGCCTGCGCCCTATGACGTGCATGCTTTCTCCGCCCCGCCTGGATTCGTCGCGGTCGATTATGTCGTCGTGGATAAGGGTCCAGGTATGGGTCAGCTCCAGGCCGCAGGCCACGGGCAGGACGCTTGCGAGATCCTTTTCGCTGCCGCCGGAAGCCAGATAAGACCAGACAAGCACCGCGGGGCGCAGCTTTTTTCCGGGCCGCATGAGATACGCCAGCAGGCCCTCCGTCACTTCCTCAAGGCCGTAGTCGTAAAAATACGAGCATTTTTCTATATAGCCGTTCACAAGGCCGCAGACTTCGGCAAGGGAAGCCTTCATACCCTCAAAATCAGACATTTAAAGTTCTCCGAAATTATACTCTACTTATATTTTACTACAACAGCCGCCGCCGGCGCAAACGTTGACAGAAAAGCGCCGAAGTCATATAATATATTGGAACAAAAGTTTTGGAAGTGAAAAAATGACAGTAACGGAATTGGATATAAAAGGACTGAAAAAACACGGCTCGGGAAAGGTGCGGGAGATATACGACCTGGGGGATTCGCTGCTGATGATAGCCACCGACCGCATCTCCGCCTTCGACGTCATCCTCCCCGGAGGCATAGAAAACAAGGGAAAGGTGCTCACGCAGATATCCCTTTTCTGGTTCGATATGATGAAAGACGTCATCCCCGGCCACGTTATCACCGCGGACACCGATGAGATAATAAGGCGCATAGGGGCCGCCGGAGCGGAAGATCCGGAAGCCTGGCGGGAGACCCTGGACGGCAGAGCCATAATCACGGTGAAGGCGAAGCCTCTGCCCGTGGAATGCATAGTGAGAGGCTACCTCGCCGGGAGCGCCTGGAAGGAATACAAAACCCTTCGGCCGGAAAACGGCTCCGTCACCCTTTTCGGCGTAAAGGTGCCCGCCGGGATGGAAGAATCGGAAATGCTGCCGGAGCCCTGCTTCACCCCTTCCACGAAGGCGGAGGAAGGGCACGATATGAACATCACCGCCGAAGAATGCTGCCGCATAGTGGGAAAAGAGACGGGGGAGGCCCTGAAGGAAAAAAGCCTTGCCATATATACCCGCGCCAGGGACTACGCCGCGAAAAAGGGAGTCATCATCTGCGACACCAAATTCGAATTCGGCTTTTATGACGGACGGCTTATCATCATCGACGAGATACTGACCCCCGATTCCTCCCGCTTCTTGGACGCCTCGGTGTATAAGAAAGGCCAAAGCCAGCCCAGCTACGACAAGCAGTACGTGCGGGACTATCTGGAGACCCTCGACTGGAACAAGGAATATCCCGGGCCGGAGCTTCCGGAGGAGATCCGGAAAGGCACGCAAGC
>JAGDAG010000023.1 GCA_017959625.1 Abditibacteriota bacterium
CTTTGAGGTGCCTCTTATCCGCAGCATGGCGGCGTCGGAGCCGGGCAGTATGCAGGTGTTGGTCTGCACCATATGGTCGTACTGGCTGTAGACCCATTCCTTGGAGGCTATGGACAGGCTGCCTATGAGCGTTGCAAAATCGGCGTTCACGCCGGCGCTTTCGGAATACGCCGAAAGGTCTGCGTTTCGAACTTCTTTTATGTATCCGGGTTCTTTGGTATCCAGGTGATAGGTGGGGGCGTCGTCCGCCAGGCTTTTTGCGGGAACGCAGGCCACCAGCTCGCCGTTGTCGTATATCCGCACTATTCCGTCGGCGGTCACCACTCCTATCTCCACGGCGGCAAGGCCCCATTTCCTGAACACGGAGGCCACTTCTTCCTCATGCCCTTTTTCCACCACTGCCAGCATGCGTTCCTGGGATTCGGAAAGCATTATCTCGTAGGAGCTCATATCCGCTTCCCGGAGAGGCACCTTGCGTATGTCTATGCTCATGCCGGTATTGCCCTTGGCGGACATCTCGCAGGTGGAGCAGGTTATGCCGGCGGCGCCCATATCCTGTATGCCGGTGATGAAGCCTGTTTTCAGGGCTTCCAGGGTGGCTTCTATGAGCAGCTTTTCCTGGAAGGGGTCGCCCATCTGGACGTTGGGGCGCCTCTCTTCTGTGTCGGGGCCCAGCTCTACGGAAGCAAAGGTGGCTCCGTGGATGCCGTCCTTGCCCGTGGCGGAGCCCACTATCATCACTGTGTTGCCCACGCCGTGAGCGCCGGCGGTGGCTATCTCGTCGGTTTTGACTATGCCCAGGGCCATGGCGTTGAGGAGAGGGTTCCCGGAATAGGAATCGTCAAAATAAACTTCGCCGCCTATGGTGGGGACCCCCACGCAGTTGCCGTAGTGGGCGATGCCGCTGACCACTCTTTCAAAAAGATATCTGTTGTGGGCGTCGGAAAGGTTCCCGAAGCGCAGGGAGTTCAGGTTTGCTATGGGGCGGGCGCCCATGGTGAATATGTCCCGGAGGATGCCGCCTACGCCGGTGGCCGCCCCCTGGAAGGGTTCCACCGCGGAGGGGTGGTTGTGGCTTTCCATCTTCATGCAGATGCCGTAGCCCGCGCCTATATCTATTATGCCGGCGTTTTCCAGGCCCTCGCCCTCGATGGCTTCCTTGTATTTTTTGAAGTATTTCAAAATGGGGCGGGAATATTTGTATCCGCAGTGCTCGCTCCACATGACGGCAAACATGCCTACCTCGGTGTAGGTGGGGTGCCTGTGAAGGATCTCCACTATGCTGTCGTATTCCTGCTCCAAAAGGCCCATGGGCTTATATACCCCGGGCTCTATGGGAGATGTGTTGGTTATTTCCTGTTTCATAAAAAGCTCCCTACATCATTCTTTCCACAAGCGAGGCAAAGACCCGGATGCCGTCGGTGGAGCCCAGAAGGCCCTCCACGGCCCTTTCCGGATGGGGCATCATTCCCGCTACGTTGCCTTTTTTGTTTATGACGCCGGCTATATTGTTTGCCGATCCGTTGATATTGCTTTCCGGCGTCGCGCGGCCGGAAGAATCGCAGTAGCGGAAAAGCACCATGCCGTTGTCTTCGATCTCTTTTACGGTGTCGCTGTCCGCATAGTAGCAGCCGGAATGATGGGCCACGGGTATCCGCAGAAGCTCTCCCTTTTTAAAGAGATGGGTAAAATCGGAGGTGTCGTTTTCCACGCGCAGGTTTACGTATTTGCAGATGAATTTCAGCCTGTTGTTGGTTATCAGCGCTCCGGGGAGCAGATGCGCTTCGCAGAGTATCTGAAAACCGTTGCAGATGCCTATAAGCCTTCCGCCCCGTTCCACGTGTTCTATGACGGACTGCATGACGGGAGAAAATCTGGCCACGGCTCCCGTTCTCAGGTAGTCGCCGTAGGAAAAGCCGCCGGGAAGGATGATGCAGTCGAAGCCCGACACGTCGGTTTCCTGATGCCAGATGTATTCCACGGGCCGGCCGATGACGTCCTTTATGCAGTAATAGCTGTCCTGGTCGCAGTTGGAGCCCGGGAAGATCACAACGCCGAATTTCATTACGCTATTCCTCGATCTCGTATCTGTAATTTTCGATAACTACGTTGGCAAGCAGCTTGGAGCAAAGCTCTTCCACCTGTGTTTTTATGTTTTCGGGCTTGCCGTTGACTTCCATTTCGATGAACTTGCCTATCCTTACCGAGGCGACGTCCTTGTAGCCGAGGTTTTCGGCCGCGACCCTGATGACCTTTCCCTGGGCGTCAAGGAGCGAAGGCTTTAAAGTGACGTAAACTTTTACTTTAGACATTCTTTCTTCCTGAGATCTGATGTATTGGGGGCAGCCGAAAGGATCCGGGCCCATTTATAATTTTACCATATTTTGCCTTTGAGTTGTAGTGGTAATTTGCTTTTCGGGCGTTTTATGGTATAATAAGTTTAGTATGCCGAAAGGCATTTTGAACGCGAAAAGGAAACAAGGGTCATGAACGTTGTTATTCTGGGCTGCGGACGCATGGGAGCCAGTACGGCCGTCCTTATGAGCCGCAACGGACATAATGTGACTGTGATAGATAAAGACGCCGCCTCCGCAAGGCGCCTCGGGAACGTGGAGCTGGGGGATAATTTCATCGTGGGCAACGGCCTGGAGATAGAGACTCTGGAACGGGCGGGCCTGGACAAGGCCGACGCCTTCGTGGCCACCACCAACTACGACAACCGGAACATCATGAGCAGCATGCTGGCCAAGGAGCATTTCAGCGTGCCTATGGTGATAGCGCGTTTTTACGATTCGGAAAGGGCCGAGATCTTTTCGAAGCTGGGCATCAAAAGCATCTGCGTCACCAGCCTCGGCTCCGGCATCGTGCAGGATCTGATACTGGGCAAGCACCTGAGGAGCATCGACGAATATACTGCCGGAGAACAGAAATGAGAGCCACAAAATTCATTCTGATAATAGGCGGCGGGAAAATAGGCTCCTACCTTGCCAGGGAGCTTTACAGCCAGGGCAACGAGGTGGTGCTGATAGAAAGGGACCGGGTGCTGGCCCATTCCCTTTCCCGCAGCACGGGCTACAGCGTCATCAACGGCGACGGCTGCGAGCTGAACGTTTTGCGGGACGCCGGCGTGGAAAGGGCCGACGTGGTGGTGGCCACCACGGGCTATGACGAAGACAACTACGTTATCTGCACCATTGCCAAGACCAAATTCGGGGTGCCCCGGACCGTCAGCCGCCTCAGGGACCCCAAGAACGAAGAAATATTCAAAAAAGCCGGTATTGACCAGACCGTCTCCTCCACCCGTATCATCTTCAATATGCTTGAAAAGCAGATATATTCCAGCCCCATGATCCCGGTGACCGCCCTTAAGAACGGCAACATAGAAGTGGTGCAGATAGAAATA
>JAGDAG010000266.1 GCA_017959625.1 Abditibacteriota bacterium
CATAAGGAATTAGACAAATAAAAATGGAAGATATGATATCTGTGATAATGCCTGCGTATAACGTGCAGGACTACATAGGCGACTCTGTCCGCTCGGTTTTGGCGCAGACGTATACCGATTGGGAACTCGTTATAGTGGACGACTGCTCTGCCGACAGTACCGTGGATGTCATTTCTTCCTTTGACGATCCGCGCATCAGGCTTTTCGTCAACGAAAAAAACAGCGGCGCTGCGGCGAGCCGCAACAGAGCCCTCAGGGAAGCAAAGGGCCGGTATATGGCCTTTTTGGACGCCGACGATATATGGGCGCCGGAAAAGCTGGAAAAGCAGCTCTCGTTTATGAAAGAACACGGCTACGCCTTCACCTTTACCGATTACCGCATCTGCCATAACGGCGTCTGGCAGCCCTATGCTTACAGAGGGCCGGACAGGGTGACAAGAAGGATAATGTTCAATTACAATTATTTTTCTACCATCACCGTTATGTATGACGCCGAAACGCTGGGGCTCCTTCAGGGGCCGGAACTGAGGAATGCGGAAGATTATGCATTGTGGCTGGAGGCAGGCAAAAAATGCGATTGCTACCGCCTCCCGGAAACTCTTTCTTACTACATAAAGCATGACGGCTCCCTTACGGGAGTGAGCAAAACCAGGCTGTTGTCAAGGCATTACACCCTTTTGAGAAAAGGCCTCAAATACGGGCCCGTGATCTCGGCGGTACTGATGACCAACAATCTCATTCACGGGTTTTTAAAAAAATTCACCTGCAGAAAGCCGGAATCCGGTATGCCGGATCTGAGTTTTTTAAAAGAACCGCCGGACGAAACGGAAAAGCATTGAGGTAGAAGCAATTGAATATACTGTTTGTTTCTTATCTGTCCGGAAACAAATGGGCAGGTCCCACCTATTCCGTGCCCAGGCAGATAGAGGCCCACTCAAAGACGGACAACGTGTTTTGGTCTAATATCCGCATTCCCAGGGCGGCGGAGTGGAAGGCGCGGCCGTATTATCACGACACGGAGGAATTTCCGCAAAAGTGGATCGGCGCCCTGCCCGCTCCTTTCAACAGGCCCGATCTGGTGATCGTCGAGCAGTTTTACGGATATGCGGAGAGTCCCTTGCGAGACGAGCTGGCCAAAGGGGATATACCGTATATAATCATTCCCCGGGGAGAACTGACTGCGCAGGCCCAAAGGTTCAAAAGGCTCAAAAAGCTGACGGCAAACCTGCTCTTTTTCAACCGGTTTGCCAAAAACGCCGCCGCCATAGAATATCTGACGGAGCAGGAAAAAACGGAGAGCGGCCCGCGGTGGAACAAAAACAGCCTGGTGATACCCAACGGCATAACTCTTCCGGAAAAAAGAAAAACGGCCTTTTCTGCGGAAGGGATAAAATGCGTTTCCATAGGCAGGCTGAACACCGACCAAAAGGGGCTGGATCTGCTTATAGACGCCTGCATAGCCCTTAAGGTGATACTGGCGGAAAACAAAGTGACCGTGGATATTTACGGCCCCGACGTGTTCGGCATGAAAAACGGGTTGCAAACGAGCATTTATGCCAACGGACTCGAAGATATAATAACTCTCCATGACGGGGTGTTCGATAAAGAAAAGGAAGCGGTGCTGCTTGACAGCGACGTTTTTCTTATCCCGTCCCGTTTTGAAGGCCACCCCATGGCGCTTATAGAGGCCATGGGCTACGGGCTGCCGTGTATAGCAAGCAAAGGCTCCAATATGAAAAAGGAGGTCGAGGAGCATTCCGCAGGCTGGACCTGCGGAAACGATGTCCACAGCCTTGCAGACGCTTTTCTGAGGCTGATAGAAGAAAAACGGCTGCTTGCCGAAAAAGGGAACAACGCAAGGCGGCTTGCCCAAAACTACGATTGGGATTCCATCGTCGCGGCGGCCCGCGAACGATATATGGAGATCAACAAAAAATGAAACGCAAAAACGACCGGGGATATTTTGAAATGATCTGCGCAAATACCTGTATTAAAAAAAGCGCCGAAACGCGCCTGAAGACTGCGCGCCGGTAAAATGAAAATATCAGTTGTAATGACCAGCTACAACGGTGAGAGATACATTGCCGAACAGCTCGGATCGATAAGGGCCCAGACCAGGCAGCCGGATGAAGTGATCATCTGCGACGACTGCTCGGCGGACGGGACATGCGAGATGATCGGCGCATTCATTGCTTCAAACGGGCTTGAAAACTGGCGCCTTGTGAAAAACCCCGCAAACAAGGGGTGGAAACGAAATTTTATTGACGCCATAGGCATGGCGTCGGGGGAGATGGTTTTTCTGTGCGATCAGGACGACGTCTGGCACAAGGACAAAATAAAGGCCATGGCGCAGGTCATGGAAAAGGAGCCGGACGCCCTGCTTGTTATTTGCGGTTTTCAAAAAATCAAAGAGGCCGGCGATATAATATACAAAGAGCCCTCGATGAAGTACCGCAGGCAGACAGGCGGCATATTGCAGGAATACCCCGGCTGCTGCTTCTGCCTGAGAAAAGCGTTTTTTGACCGGATAAAAAACGCGTGGTACGAAAAGGCGGCCCACGACCTGTTCATCCGCCTTGCGGCGTGGATGGCGGAAGGCGTCTACTTAAGCGCCGACGCCTTGCATTATTTCAGGCGGCACGAAAACAGCGCCACCGCGGCGGGACACTGGAAAAGCGATCCCGAGGATAGAAAAGATTATGCCGAAACGGTCCTTTTTCAGTATAACGCGCTTGCAGCGCTCGTCGAAGAAAACGAAATGTCAAAAAGCTACTCGCAATTTCTGAACAAAAGATACAGCATGCTGAAAAACAGAAGCGTTCCGGAATGGTTCGGCATTCTGAGATACAGCCGTTTTTACGTCCGGAAACGGCATATTCTGGCAGATCTGATGTCGATACTGCATTAAGGGTAAACAAAGAGGAAACAAATGATAATCGGAACATGCAGCTTTGGGAGCACGGGATCAAGCGCCGTAAGCGATTTTCTTGCCGAATATGATGACCTGCAGGTGCTGGACAACCTGGAATTCACCTGGGTGTCCCGGGTGGACGGGCTTATAGATCTGGAGCGGGCCGTGATGCATCCGCATTACAGGTCATTCGATTCCGCTGCCGCCATAGACCGTTTTCTCAAAAACGTTCAGAGCGCCAAAAAATACTTTGCCACAAAGGGCTATGCGCCAGAGGCGTTTGAAAGATCGGCGGCAGATTTTGTGAACGCCATCACTCAGTGCAGCTGGTACGGATATCGCGCCGATTACTCCTCGGACTGCCTGCCGGTGAGATACGTCAAAAAGAGGATGCAGCATAAGGTGATCCCCAAAAAAGAGATAAAACTGCAGCGGCGCATAAACTGCTGGCCCATGGAAAAAAAGCGCCTTTCGGTGCGGCCCGGCAATTTTTACGAAGCGGCAAAAAAGCACGTGGGCGAGGTGCTTACGGGCCTGGGGGCGGACCTTTCCAAAACCGTTGTGCTGGACCAGGTGTTTTCGGGCAACGACCCGCAGGCGTGTTTTCCGTTTTTTGACGATCCCC
>JAGDAG010000267.1 GCA_017959625.1 Abditibacteriota bacterium
CGAGCTTATTGCCGCTTTCGGCAGAAAATATACTCCCGAAGGGCAAGGAGTCCTGGATAAGCTGAAGGCGGAAGGCAGAGACATATCTTCACTTGATGATGAAGAGGCAGCTTTTCTGCGGGACAACATACGATATGCTTTGGGATGTATCGAAATAGCCGAAAAAAAGATGCTTCCGCTTTTTACAAGCGCCAAAGAATTAGTGAATTTTGAAAATGCCGAGAATGTAGATTTATTCTATATGCCATTGAGCGACGTTATCAGTTTTACAGACAAGGAAGAAGCTGATTTTTTTGCAGTAGTGATAAACGTCAATAACGGCCCTGTCATATTGCCCTGGAAGTGGTTTTTTGATAAAGACAGCGGTATTCCCGAGATCGAAATTCAGATCACAGTCGGGGAGAATGAAGCCACAGAGAACGAACCGCCCGAGACAGTTTCCACCCCGGCTCCGCAAAAAGATCTGCCTCTTTCCATAGACGTGGAAAGGATGGACGTTTTCAACTACGCTCTGTATCAGAACAACGTGGCTCCCATCCGCGGCGTCCGTATCCTCAACAGCACCGGGGACCCCGTGTCGGGGCTCACTCTGAAGATAACCTCCGATCACCCGTTTTTTGCAGAATACCACGAGCCCCTTCCGGAGATACCTTCGGGAAAACCGGTGCAGCTGTCGGATCCCGTTTTGCGGATAAACGGCAGGGTGCTTGCGGAAATGACGGAGTCGGAGAAAGCGGCTGTTTCCGTGGAGCTTTGCAGAGACGGACAGCCCGTGGATTCGGTGAGGGGCAGGATGCTCGTCCTGGCCTACGACCAGTGGCAGGGCGGGACGTATACCGCGCTGCTGCCTTCGTTTGTCCTGCCAAATCATCCCCTGATCCCCGTGCTGATGAACGATGCAGGGGAGATACTGAAAAAATGGAAAAAACCCATAGCCTTTGAAGGATATCAGAGTCGGGATCCCAACAGGGTACGGGATCTGGCGGCTGCTGCCTACGGGGCCATCCAGAAGCGGAATATACGTTATGCCGAGCCGCCGGCAAGCTTCAGCGTTGCAGGCCAGCGCATACGGACTCCGGAAACCATAATGAAGCAGGGACTCGGCACCTGTATGGATATGACTCTGCTGTACGCTGCCCTGCTGGAGGCCATAGGGCTCCATTGTCTGCTGGTCCTTCTTCGGGGACATATCTTTGCCGGGATCTGGCTCAGAGAAAGGACCCGCGAGGAACTGATGTCCGGAAACGTGGTGATCGACGACTACAAAAAGCTTATCGGGAGCGCAGGAGCAGTTTCGGAGGATCTGACCTTTGTGGAATGCACTGCCATGTGTTCCGGCAAAAACACGGATTTTGAGGAGGCGGAGATCGGTGGGAAAATGCATCTTGCCGACCCTTCCGCATTTGAGAGCGCCATCGACGTGTTTCTTTCCAGAGGCTATGGGATCCGGCCGATCCCCCCGCGGCAGGATAAAGGCGGAAGCTACAGCATAGATATAAAGGAAAAAGATTACAGCGAGATAACCGCGGCTCCCAGGGCTTTGGAGATCTCCGTTGCGGACGTGACAAAGGCTGCGCCCCGCAAAAAAACGGGCAAAAAGGAGCTTTGGGAAAGCAAACTGCTGGACCTGAGCGACCGCAACATGCTGCTGGACCTTCCCCTGAACGCATCGGTGGAGCCCGTTATGTCCAGCCATATAGACGAGCTGGAGGACGCTCTTTCGGACGGGCATGAATTCAATCTGCTGCCGGCGCCGGAATGGATCGCCGGACTGGAATTCATTGAGGAGGATAAAAACGGAAAGCGAAGCAAGCCCAAAAACTGGCTTTCGGAAGCGATAAAGAGGTTCGGAGTTTACGAGACCGTCGACTGGCCCCGGGGACGGGATATCGATCTTGGAGAAAGATTTCGCCAGGAATTCCGCAATCACAGGCTTTATACCTTCTGCAGTCCCGGGCAGCTGGAGCGTTCTCTCACCTCCATATACCGTTCCACGCGTTCGGCCCAGCAGGAAAACGGCGTCAGCAGCCTGTATCTTGCGGTAGGCCTTCTCCGTTGGTTCATGCCCGGGACCCGGGAGCCGAATTATGCTCCCCTTATACTTGTGCCGATAGAGATCGTCCGCAAATCCGCAAACCTGGGATACGCCCTTCATGCCAGGGCGGAGGAGCCTCATTTCAACCTGACGCTTCTGGAGATGCTGAAGCAGAATTTCAATCTGGAGATACCGGGACTGGAGCCTCTGCCGGGAGACGAGCACGGAACAGACATAAACAAGGTTTTCTCGATCGTCCGCGGAGCGGTTTTTGCCATGGATCACTGGAACGTGGTGGAGAGCTGCGTTATAGGAAACTTCAGCTTTGCCCAGTTTGCCATGTGGAACGATATCCATAACTCGGAAAATATGCTGGAAAAAAGCAAGATAGTCCGCAGCCTGATGAAGGGACGTCTCGACTGGGATACGTCAAAGGCCCCCGATCTTGACAAGCAGTTTGCATTTCTTCCCATAACGGTGGATGACACCCAGCAGAAGGCCATAAAAATGGCGGCGGCAGGGGAGACCTTTGTTCTTCACGGACCTCCGGGAACGGGTAAGTCACAGACTATCACGGGAATGATCGCCAATCTTCTGGCTCACAGAAAAACGGTCCTGTTCGTAGCGGAAAAGAAGGCAGCCCTTTCGGTGGTCCAGAAAAGACTGGCCGCTCTGGGGCTGGGGGATTTTTGTCTCGAGCTCCATTCGGACAAGGCAAACAAGAAGCAGGTCCTTTCCCAGCTGGAAAAGGCTCTTGTGGTGACGAAGCCCGCAGGAAAGCCCGGCTTTGAAGAAAACATTAAGACCATGCACGTTTTCGGAAAAAAGCTGGACGCATATTCCGAGCATCTTCACAAAAAGCAGCAGTGCGGGATGAGCCTGAGGGAGCTTATAGCTTTGTATGAGACCGTACGGGACGAAGAACACACCGTCGTTTTCGCTCCGGAAGAGGCAGGAAAACTGACCGAAGAGGATATCCGCTCTCATTCAGCATTGCTGGGGCAGCTGACGGCGGCGGGCGGAGCAGTGGGCGATATAGCCAACAGTCCGCTGAAGGGAGTCGGCCTCAGAGCCTTCAATGCCGACGTGAGAAGCAGCATAGGAGCCATCCTTGAGGGTTATGAGGCGGCTCTGAAGAAAATGGCGGAGCCGGAGGAGATACCCATACCGGGAATAAGCAAGCCTCAAAACTTCGGCGAACTGGAGCAGCTGAAAAAGCTGCTGGAGATCTTCGAAAAAGAAGCGGATCCCCTGCTCATGAAGCTTTCCGAAGCAGAGATACGCGAGACCGAGGGCTATTATGAAAAGCTTGAGCAGCTGAACAGGGAAAAGTCGGAGCTTCTGGAGACCTGGGACGCGGATTTTCTGAAAGCGGATATGCAGGACTTTCTTGCAAGGCACGAGGCAGCCGGCAAAAAGCTTTTCGGGAAGGGCGCAGCAAAGTCGCAGATAACCTCCGAGATCCAAAGCCGCGCAAAAAGGCAAATGAGTTATGAGGAGATACCGGGGCTTTTGTGGAAGATAATAGCCTGGCAGAAAAACGAAAAGGAGCTTCTTCAGGCTTTGGAAACTCTGCCGGAAAACGTCCGGGCGGCAGCGAACAAATATCCTGCCCGCGAAGCCTTCGGAAAAGCCCTTGACCAAGCGGTAAGCTGCAGACGGGAGGCGGAAGAGTTTCCGGGAGGCATAGAAGCCGTTGCCGGTATCGCCGGCGATGCGGAAAGATCGGACGCGCTGAAAAAGCTCGCATCTCTTGCGGAGGGGCTGTATGAAAACAAAAAAGCGGCGGATGAGCTTCTTGTCCGCAGCGCTTCGCCGGAGGACAGCTTTGAAAAGGAACTCCGTTTATGCGGTTTTCTTCTCAAGAATCCCGCAGTGCTGAAGGACTGGGGGATATATAACGGGACCCGCGGGCAATGTCTTGAAGCGGGCCTTGCGCCGGCAGTGGAGGCCTATGAAAACGGTTTGCCTGCATCATCCCTGGAAACGGCCTGCCGCAAAGGTTTGTATTTTGCGCTGATAAACTATATCATCAGCCACAACAATTATCTGAGCAATTTTTCCGGGGCGACCTTCAACGAAGCGGTGGCCCGCTATAAAAAAATGGACGATATCATGCTCGGCCAGACAAAGCAGGAGATAATCCGGCGCCTTTCGGCAAACCTGCCGTCTCCCACGGATTCTCCCGAGGCCGGGCAGGAGCTCAATCTGCTTCGCAAGGCTATAGGGAGCAATGCAAGGGGCATGTCTGTCAGAGTGCTGTTTGAGCGGATACCCCACATCCTGCAAAGGCTTTGTCCGTGTATGCTTATGAGCCCCAATTCCGTGGCCCAGTATCTTGCCCAGAAAAACGACCTGTTTGACGTGGTCATATTCGACGAGGCGTCCCAGCTTCCCACCTGCAAGGCTGTGGGCGCGCTGGCCAGGGGAAAGGATGCTGTGATCGTGGGAGATCCCAAACAGATGCCGCCTACCTCGTTTTTCTCCGGCGCAGGTCCTGAGACGGACGATCTGGCTCTGGCGGATCTGGACAGCATCCTTGACGACGCTCTTGCTCTGGGGATACCGTCTCAATATCTGAAATGGCATTACCGCAGCGCCCATGAAAGCCTGATAGCCTTCAGCAACAAACAGTTTTACGAAAACAAAATGTTCACTTTTCCCTCTGCCAACGACAGGGAGCGGCACGTGAAGGCCGTTTATGTGGACGGCGTTTATACGAAAAACACCAACCCTGCGGAAGCGGAGGCTGTGGTGGCGGAGATCATCCG
>JAGDAG010000268.1 GCA_017959625.1 Abditibacteriota bacterium
CCGCTACGTCGAGCCCCTGCCGTTTGAGGCCGCAATAAACGCCCGAAGCGGTGAAGCCGGAAGCCTCCGTGACTCCTTTGTTATCTACCGTATTCATACAAGCATATCCTTTAAGGCACTATTTTAGCCAGCAGATCGTTGACCCTGGTCCGGAAATCGGGGTCGTCCCGCAGCCTTTGTTCCATTTTGTTCAGGGTATAGTAAACGGTGCTGTGGTCCCTGCCGCCGAAGGCTCTTCCGATAGCGGAAAGGCTCAGGCCGGTGGTTTCCTTGCATATATACATCGCCGCCTGCCTGGCGGTAACTATCTCCTTGGCCCTGTCCGTCCCGGTTATCTCGGCTTCGGAGACCCCGAATTCCGCCGACACCAGCTTTATGATATCCCCCACGGAGACCGTCTTTTTCACCTCGCTGCTTTGATAGTCCTTAAGGACCTCCTTTGCAAAATCCACCGTCACCACCTGCCTCAGAAGGGAAGCCCGGGCGATGAGCTGGGTAAGGGCTCCGTTCAGAAGGCGCACGTTGCCGGTAATGAGCCTTGCCACGTATTCTATCACGTCCAGGGTAAAGCTCATGCCTTCTCTGGCAGCCTTGTTCTGCAGGATCGCCATACGGCATTCCAGATCCGGCGGCCTGACGTCCGTCAGGACCCCCTGCTCGAATCTGGAGGTGAGCCTTTCGTCAAAATCCAGATCCTTCGGCGCCCTGTCGGAGGTGAAAACGATCTGCTTTTTGGATTCGTAAAGAGTGTTTACGAACAGGAAGAATTCTTCCACCGTCTTTTCCTTCCCCACCAGAAACTGCACGTCGTCCAGAAGGAACAGGTCTATATTGCGTATCTTTCTTTTGAATTCCGCCACCTTTCCCTCTCTGGTGGCGTTGACGTACAGGGTGGTGAACGCTTCTCCCGAGGTAAAGAACACCCTGGCCTCCGGAGTGTTTTTATAGACTTCATGGCCTATGGCGTGCATGAGATGGGTCTTTCCCAGGCCGGAGCTTCCGTAAATAAACAAGGGATTGTATCTGATGCCGGGCTCTTTTGCCACCGCCTGGGCGCAGGCTACCGCCAGCCTGTTGTTGTTGCCCGCAACGAAACTGTCAAAGGTATATTCGTCATTGAGGGGAAGATTCATATCGGCAAAGGGCATCTTCTTTGCAACGGGGCGCTCGCTTTTCGCCTCTTCGGTTTTTTTGTCCTTCGGATATTCCTGCAGAACGATGTCGGCGTCGTATCCCAGAGACTTGCAAAAAGCCTCGCGGATCTGTTTGATATAATTTTTCTGAAGGGTGTTATACACTAATCCGTTTCTGGGATAAAGGGCTATCCTGCCGTCCTCCTGCAGGACCGGAGTCATTTTTTGTATATCGTAAAAAATATACTCCCCGGGAAGCATTTGATGCAAAAGCTCAAGAGTCCTTGCCCATGCCTGTTCCAAAGTGGCCTTGTCGATGCCCCGGGCCTGAGGGTCGTTTTCCAGAATCATAATACAATCTCCGTTATCAGGGTAATTTTTATTATACCACAAAAAAGCCGCCTATGGCAAATACGGCAGTTTGACACCGGCGGAGAATAATGCTATAATTTTTATACAAAATCATTTCACGGAGCATCAAATGAAGATCCTTATAGCCTCGGCACTTTACGAAGAAGTGCTTCCCATCATAAAGCACTATTCCCTTACGGAAACAGAGCCGCGTCTTTTTTCCCGGGGGAACCTCTCGCTGCTGATAACCGGCGTGGGGCTTCTGAGAGTGGCCGCCGAGCTTTCCGTAAAAATGGCGGAATACGATTATTTCTTCAACATAGGCACCTGCGGCTCTCTTTCCGATAAATACGGGGTTTACGATATCATAGAGCCCCGGGGCTTTATCCAGGGGGATTTTGACGGCTTTGAGCTGGACACTCCGAACCCCGCCAACAGATTCGACCCCTGCTATCTGAAGCTGAAAGAAGGCGTCCCCGGCCTGTGCAGCGTGAACCGTTTCATCACGGAGCCGGTGGACGGCGCGGAACTGGTGGATATGGAGGGCTACGCTTTTGTTGCCCTTATGGAAAAATGGCATAAGCCCTACAGAGTATTCAAGATAGTCAGCGACTCCGGAGACCACGACGAATTCCACGACACAGTTTCCCGCTGCGTGGAGAAAAACCTGGAATTCATCACAAAAGCGGTGGACGCGGTCCTGGGGGAGGACGCGGCTTTGTTTGACAAAAAGAACTGAAATATATATAATTAAACTGTATCGGCCGGAGTGGCGGAATGGCAGACGCAGTGGTCTCAAAAACCACCGGGGGAAACCTCATATCGGTTCGACTCCGATCTTCGGCATCAAAACGGAGCCTTTGGGGCTCCTTTTTTTTGCGCGCAGGGCCCCTTGCCGGGACACGCTCTTTTTCCGGGCCCTTTTTTGCCGCTGTTGTTTTTTTTACGGGAGGGGGGTATAATGAAAATAGCATATAATACACCGGAGCAGTTATGGACCGAATATCAAACAATCTTATGGACTTTGCCATAGCGGCAAGAGAGAGCAAAAAGCCCGGCGTCCTTTCTTTTTTGTGGTCGGCAGACACCCATTTCCAGACCATGGACAACAACGTCTGGGGGTCGTCGCCGGAGATGATAGAGGAGGTATGCCGCGCGGCGAACCTCTGCGACGTGGATTTTATGACCGTCGCAGGCGATCTGGTAAACGGTTATTACGATATCACCCATCAGAGGCGCGATCTGTTCATCCTTTCCCGCCTCCTCGAAGGCTGCAGGGCGCCCCTTATGCTCACCATGGGGAACCATGACGACAACGCCTGGTATTCCAGCGGCGAGGCCTCCCGCAAGGATTACGGCGGGGCGGAGCACGTGCTCACAAAGGAGAACTGGTACGCCATAGCCATGGGCAGCAGGCTCGGAGGCTTCGTCTGCGACCAGGAAAACCCTTTCGGGGGCTGGTATTACAAAGACTTTCCCCGGGCCCGCATAAGGGTGATAGCCCTCACCACCACCGATCTGCCTTATATTGAAAACCCGGACAAAAGCCTGAGATACTACGGCCAGTGGACCTACGGCTTCCGGCAGGAGCAGCTGCGGTGGCTGGCGGAAAAGGCCCTTCGTTTCGACGAAGAGGGCTGGGGGGTGATGACCCTTACCCACGTAAGCTACGCCGCTTTGGCCCTGGCTATCCCCGGGGAAAAGCTGCCGTATAATTCGGATATCGTCATGGGCGTGATCGACTGCTTCAAAAACAAAAAAAGCGGCAGCTTCGAGGGGGCTTCTCCCGATTTTCCCGCCGAGATATCCTGCGATTTTACCGAAAACCGTTCCTGCGAGTTCATAGCCTCCTTCAACGGCCATATCCACAGCGATCTGCAGTCGGAGGAAAACGGCATACTGTCCCTCAGCACCGAGGATCTGGTGGGACACCGTTCCTTTGATCTTGTAGCCATAGACAGGAACAAACGGCAGATAGTCTGCAAAAAATACTGCGGCGGCCCCAGGCCGGAAAAAGACAGGTGCATCACCTATTGAAAAAGTTTTTCGGAAAAGCGGCGGCGTTCGTCGCCGGGCTGCTTTTTTCGCTGGCCCTCGCCTTTCCCGCCTTTGCCCAGGACAGGTTCCTCAGGGAGTTTGCCCTGAACAGGACCGAAGGCTCCCTTTCCTTTATATGGGCCTCCGATCTGCACTACAGGAGCAAAAGCCTGTATAATCACGGCATCACCCCCGCCAACCTGAAGGCCCTGGTGAGGACCGCGGGGGAGGCGGAAGCGGATTTTCTGGCCCTTACCGGAGACCTTATCCACGGCAACGACCCCCGCCCGGCTCTTGAAAGAGACCTGCGGGAGATAGCCCGGATACTCAAGGGCTGCTCCGTTCCGGCGCTGGTGCTTCCGGGAAATCACGACGACGGCTCCAAATACGCAAAAAGAAAAGGCTCAGCGGACACTCTGTCCACGGAGGAATTCTTTTCCCTGCTGGGATACGCCCCTCCGGAAGGAGGCCGGTATTACAGGGATTTCCCCGAAAGCAAGATAAGGGTCATATGCCTGAATGCCGCGGATCTGCCCGACAAAAAAGACGGGTCCGGGATGCCCCTGTATCCGGCCATCGATAACTACGCCTTCCGGCAGGAGCAGCTGCGGTGGCTGGCGGAAAAGGCCCTTCGTTTCGACGAAGAGGGCTGGGCCTGCCTGGTTTTGACCCACGTGGACACGGAACACGTCTCTCCCACTGCCCGGCAGAAAGGGTTCGGCCACGTGAACGCTGTTCTGCAGGCCTTCGCAAAAGGAGAAAAGGCGGAGATCAAGGACGGCGAGCCCGATTTTGAAGCGGAGCTGACGGCAGATTTTTCTTCCCAAGGCCCCGGGGAGCTCATAGGAGTATTCGCGGGCCACGTCCACAAGGGCGGCAGAAGGCAGAAAAACGGCATACAGCACCTTATCCTGGGGGCTTCCTATTACAACGGCCTTGATTACAGAGGAGTTGTCATAGACAGAAAAACAAAACGCATATTTCTCACTGACAAAAAGGGAAAGACGGAAACGATATCATATCAAACAAGGAAAAGCAAATGAAGATCCTTCTCACCTCCGACGTCCACGACTGCCATCTGGACTGGTACGGAGTAAAGACAGACACACGCCTGAGACAGTGGGCCCGGGACATACAAGAGGAGCACGAAAGGGCTCCCCTGGATATGATCCTTATGCTGGGTGACTACGCCCTGGACTTCTGGTTCGCCGGCGGCACCTTTGTAAACAAGGGCGAATCCCGCACGAAGCATTTTCTGGATACCTACGCATCCCTGCTGCCGGATGTGCCCATTTATCTGATACCGGGCAACCACGAGCAGTATTCCCCGGAAAAATGGAAGGAGATAACCGGCTCGGAAAGATATCTCACCGCAGCAAAGGACAACGCCATGTTCATCATGACCGACTCCTACGCCGGCGACCTGGGCCCGGCAGCGGACAGCGACGGCACCTACGTCCCCACGGACTGCGCCTGGGTGAAGGAGCAGCTGGAGAAATACCCCTGCGAGAACGTCTTTATCTGCGCCCACGGCTTTGAGATACCCAAGGAAACCGATGAATTCAGAGACCTGGTGAAAAACGAAAGCCGCATAAAATGCCTGTTCCAGGGGCATTACCACCAGTCTAAGGTCATAGACCCGGGGCCGGACTGGGGCGGCAAAAAGATACTTCAGACCGGCAATTACTCCTACACCAGCGACCCGGGCGGGCCGGAAGCAAGCTTCTGGGGCTACAGGCTCCTTTATATAGACGGGAGCAGGCTGTCAAGCGAATACGTAATGTGCGCCTGCGACTTTGTTCACGAGGGTAAAAAAATGCATATCGACAGACATTCTGTGGATAGCTGGAATAATTAAAAAAGAGGATAGTTATGAGCAACAAACTGAAAGTAGCCATTGTAGGCGCCGGAGGCATCTCCGAAGTGCATATAGCGGGCTATAAAGCCCTGGACAACGTGGAGCTGTACGCTCTGTGCGACATCAACGAAGAGCGGCTCAAAGAAAAGGGCGCCCGCCACGGCGTGAGCCGCCTTTTCACCGACGAAGCCGAGATGCTCAGGGCCCTGCCCGAGATAGACGCGGTGAGCGTCACCACCTGGAACTCCCAGCACGCCCCCTGCGCCATCATGGCCCTGGAAGCGGGCAAGCACGTTATCTGCGAAAAGCCCATGGCCATGAACGCCGAGGAAGCGGCGGCCATGGAAGCCGCGGCCAAAAAGGCGGGCAAGCTTTTGATGATAGGCTTCGTGCGCCGTTTCGGCAACGACTGCGAAGTGCTGAAGGATTTCATAGACGCGGGAGACTTCGGCGAGATATATTACTGCAAGGCCAACTACACCAGGCGCAACGGCTGCCCCGGCGGCTGGTTCGGCGACAAGTCCCGCTCCGGCGGAGGCCCCCTCATAGACCTGGGAGTCCACGTCATAGACCTGGTGCGCTACCTCATAGGCAACCCCCAGCCGGTGAGCGTTTACGGCGCCACCTTTGACAAGCTCAAGGACCGGCCCGGCATCAAGTCCCTTGCGGCGGGCTACACCGCCGCCGACGCGGGACGGGAAAAGCCCAAGTTTGACGTGGAAGACCTGGCCACGGCCCTGGTCCGCTTCGCCAACGGAGCCGTTCTCCACGTTGAAGCGGCCTTCAGCATGAACATCCCTCACGACAAGGGCATCATCGAGCTCTACGGCACCAAGTCCGGCGCGGTGCTGGACCCCGAGCTTACCATATACACCCAGCAGAACAACTATCTGACCAACGTGACCATGGCAGGCAGCACGGCGCTGAGCTTCACCGGACTGTTCGAAAACGAGATAGCCCATTTCGTGCGCTGCATCACCGACGGCATCCCCTGCCGCAACCCGGCGGAAGACGGCGTGGCCCTCATGAAGATACTGGACGCGGTATATGAATCCGCCGCCACCGGCCACGAAGTCATTATAAAATGATCCGCATAAACAAACCGCTCCCCGCGTCTGCGGGGAGCGGAATTTTTTTGATCTATCGGCCCTTCGGGTCTCTCGCCAGCTTGTGCCAGCCCTCCCAGTCCCTTTCGGTGGGAACGGGCTTCGTGCGGGAGACAAAAGAAGCGTTTGCCAGGGTCCCGGGCTCTATGAGTTTCTTCAGACCGTCGACTTCGCCGTCAAACATATTCCATCTTGCCGCCAGCTGTCTTTCGTCGCCCTTCCTGTTCCAGTAAACGCCGGTCAGCTTGAAAATACGGGGCAGGACCGTGCCTTTGTATGTGCCGGACAAATAGTCCCGGGATTTGTAAAACTCTACGGCCTTGCGTTTGGCTTCCCTGTTGTCCAGCCGTATCGGTTCCGCCATCCTGACGTCTCTTTGTTCGGTGGCGATATACACTACGTCGGGCTTCAGGAAATACGCCTGTTTCAAGGGATCGGCATGCCATACTGATATCGGTTGATCGGAATCGACAAAGAA
>JAGDAG010000269.1 GCA_017959625.1 Abditibacteriota bacterium
ATGCGAACGGATCGATTATACGGATTTTCCCGTAACGGAATGGACCCTGTATTTCAAAAACACGGGAACGGTCAACACGGGCCGCATCAACAGGGTAAAGGCGCTGGACCTGGAGATACCCAAAAAGGGAAAGGAGAACTTTGTTCTGCACTATGCCGACGGATCGCCCTGAGCTCCCTTTGACTACAGGCCGCATTCAAGCGTGATCACCTCCGGGGAAAGGCTCCGCCTCCGTACGGAAGGAGGCAGGGGCACCAACAGCACCATGCCCTATTTCGATCTGGAGACCGGCGGCAAGGGCGGCGTTATTGCCGTTCTGGGCTGGCCCGGCCAGTGGATATGCGACTTTGCGGAAAAAGACGGCGTTCTCCGGATCGCCGGCGGCATGGAGGACTGCGATTTTTATCTGAAGCCCGGCGAAGAGCTTCGCTCCCCTCTGGGGCTGGTGATGCACTACTCCGGCGATTGGGAAAGGGCCCAGAATATCTGGCGCCGGTTCATGATGGCCCACAACGTGCCCAAAAGCGCGAAGCCGGCCCTCAGCGGCTGCTCGTCCCACTGGTTCAGGGAAATGGCAGACGCCACAGCCGCAGATCAGATACAGTTCATCAGCCGCTATCTGGAGGAAAAGATACCCTTGGACTACTGGTGGATGGACGCCGGCTGGTATCCCTGCTATGACAACAGCCCCGCAGGGAGCAACTGGCCGAACACCGGCACCTGGAAGCCCGATCCCAAACGCTTCCCCAAGGGCCTCCGGGAGGTGAGCGACTACGCCCACAGCCGGGGGATGAAGATCGTTACCTGGTTCGAGCCGGAAAGAGTGGGCGACCCCTCCTCCGAGCTTGGGCAGAAAAAGGACTGGCTGCTGACGGGAGCCCTGCTGGACCTTTCCAGGCCCGAGGTCCTGGAGTGGCTCATAAAGCATATAGGCGACACCATAGAGGAGCAGGGCATCGACCTCTACCGGCAGGATTTCAACATAGACCCCTTGTCCTTCTGGAGGGCGAATGACGAAAACGGCAGAAGCGGCGTTACGGAGATAAAGTATATCACCAATTATCTGGCTTTCTGGGACGCTCTTCTGGAGAGGTTCCCGGGCATGCTCATAGACACCTGCGCCTCCGGCGGCAGAAGAAACGATCTGGAGACTCTGCGCCGCAGCGTGCCACTGCACCGCAGCGACTATCTCCACGAACCGGTGGGCACCCAGAACCATACCTACGGCATCAATTACTGGATACCCTTCGACGGCCACTGCGCCTCCGTCACCGACCTGTATCAGCTGAGGAGCATCTGCGTGAATATGTTCAACTGCCTGTGGGACGTGCGCAAAGGCGACAAGGAGTACGACCCCCTCACCCTGCAGTATCTGGGCGGCTACGCCGAAGGAGCCAAAAACAGCGTGGTGGATTTTGACCTGCTGCGCAAGTTCACCTCGGAACAGAAAAACGTGGTGGCCCCCTGTCTGGACGGCGACTATTACGCACTTACCCCTTACGGGCTGGGCAACGATATCTGGACTGCCTTTGAGTTCTGGAAGCCCGAAGACAAGAAAGGCATACTGCTGGCCTTCCGCCGGGACGACTGTCCCAAT
>JAGDAG010000270.1 GCA_017959625.1 Abditibacteriota bacterium
CGAAAAAATACCCCCCTTGCGGGGGTAGATTAATATAACGGAGGTAGAACGGATGTGATGTTTCACCCGTTCATACAATAGGTTTCCGGCCTTTTGCGCCCTCCCCGGACGGTATTTTCGGTTTTTTTAAAAAAAACCGGGCCGCAGGAAGGATGCAATAAAAAAACCCCCCTTGCGGGGGGCCAACTAATATAAAGGAGGTATAACGGATGTGATGTTTCACCCGTGCATACAGTAGTATTATACCACGGTTTTCGGCCTTTTGCAACCCCTCCGGCAAAAAAACATGATTTTATTTAAAAAATCTCATATCTTTTTTGTCTGCGAAAAGCTCGGGGCGGTTTATGAGCCGGTCTTTTTCGCCGATCTCTTTTTTCACCACGCAGGGGACTCCCGCCGCAAAGACGCCGGCGGGGACGTCCCGGGTCACCACCGAGCCTGCGCCTATGACGCACCCTTCGCCTATGGTCACTCCCCCGCAGATAGTGACGGAGCCTCCTATCCAGCAGTTGTCCCCTATGACCACGGCTCCCGTCCGTTCCATATTGGTGACGGCGCCGGTCTCTTGGTTGAAGAAGGGGTTCCTGTCCTGCCAGCACAAAGGATGGATGGCCGTAAGGATGGAGACCCCCGGGCCTATGAATACGCATTCTCCTATATCCACCCTGCCTTCGTCCAGCACGGTGAAATTGAAATTGGCGTAGCTCATCCTGCCGATGCGGGTATTCGTTCCGAAGTCGAAATATATGGGGCCCTGGAGATAAACGTCTTCTCCCAGCTCCGGTATCAGCTCCCGCAGCACCGCGTTCCTTTTTTCTGTCTCGCTTTCAAACAGCTCGTTGTAGCGTTTGCACAACAGATGCGCCCTCTCCCGCTCTGCGGGCATATTTTCGCTGAAGGGGTCGTAGATCTTCCCCGCAAGCATTTTTTCGTGTTCGGTCATTTTGCCTCTCCTTTCCGATACTGCCTGTCATATATGTTTCGCCGAAAAGCCCGGGGGCTTTTTTTCATAAACATTATATCATGTTTTTACCGTCCGTTCCATCGCAGATACGCCGCGTTGAGGCAAATTATGTTAAAATATGGGTGGACAGGCCCGCGGCATGCCGCAGGCTTACGTCCTTTTCAACGGGTAAAAACATACTGCTAAAAGTTTTCGGCTCTTCCGCCGGAAAAGGAGACGACATGAACAAGACCCTGATCATCGGCGGAGTGGCTGCGGGAGCAAGCTGCGCCGCCAGGCTCCGCAGGCTGGACGAAAAACGGGAAATAATAATACTGGAACGGGGCAAATACATATCCTACGCCAACTGCGGCCTGCCCTACCATATAGGAGACGTGATCCCCCGCCGCGGCTCCCTCATCCTCATGACCCCGGAGGTCATGAAGGCCAGGTTCCGGATAGACGCAAGGACGGAGAACGAAGCCCTGTCCATAGACCGCGGCGCTAAATGCGTGACAGTCAGAAACCATAAGACCGGCGAAGAATACCGGGAGTCCTACGACACTCTGGTACTGGCCACGGGCTCCTCTCCCCTTAGGCCCCCCGTCCCGGGCATCGACAGCCCGAAGATACGCACCCTGTGGACCGTTCCCGACGCCGAAGAGATCCGCGCCGAAGTCCGGAGCGGCGCTCTGAACTCGGCGCTGGTCATAGGCGGCGGCTTCATAGGCCTGGAAACGGCGGAAAACCTTTGCCGCGCCGGGCTGAAGGTCACTCTGGCGGAGGCCGCAGACCAGGTGATGGCTCCCCTGGACTACGAAATGGCGCAGCTGCTTCACGAGAACCTTCGGGACAACGGCGTGGACCTGCGGCTGGGAGACGGTGTGGAACGCTTTGAAGACAGCGGGAAAGGGATAACCGCCTTTCTGCAAAGCGGCGCCGCCGTAACGGCAGACACGGCGCTTCTGGCCATAGGGGTGCGCCCCAACAGCGGCCTTGCCCGGGAGGCAGGGCTGGAGCTCAACGGGCGGGGCGGCATAATAACCGACGACCGCTTCCGCACCTCCGACCCCCATATATACGCCATAGGGGACGCAGCGGAGACCAGAGACTTTGTTTTCGGCTCTCCCGCCATGATCCCTCTGGCGGGCCCCGCCAACAAGCAGGGCAGGATACTGGCCAATATACTTGCGGGCATAGAGGACCGCTACGGCGGGACCCAGGGCTCTTCCATAGCCCGGGTCTTCGACCTTACGGCAGCCTCCACGGGAGCCAACGAAAAAACTCTTGTAAAGAGGGGCCTTGAGAAGGGAAAAGACTACGAGAGCGTTATTATCATACAGAACTCCCACGCCTCCTACTATCCCGGGGCGAAGCCCCTCGTCCTGAAGCTTTTGTTCGCTCCGGATTCCGGCAGGCTCTTCGGGGCGCAGACAGTCGGCTACGACGGAGCGGACAAGCGCATCGATACCATAGCAACGGCCCTTCGGCTGGGGGCTGTGGCGCGGGACCTCAGTGACATGGAGCTGGCCTACGCGCCGCCCTTCTCTTCCGCCAAGGATCCGGTGAACATGGCGGGCTTTGCAGCGGAAAACGTTATGGCGGGGCTTTTGCGCTTCGCCGAACCCGGCGTTCACGAAAAACACCCCTCGGCAACGCTGCTGGACGTGCGGGAGGACGCCGAAAGGGCAGCCTTTACCGTTCCCGGCAGCATACACGTTCCCCTGGGCAGCCTGAGGGAAAGGCTGGACGAGCTGGACAGAAACAGGGAATACGTGATATTCTGCGGCGTGGGGGTCCGGGCCTGGACCGCCATGCGGATAATGGCCCAGAACGGCTTTGAAAATCTGCGGGTCTATCCCGGCGGCGTAAGGTTCTACCGCTCGTATTACCACAAGCCCGGCAAGGCTCCCGAAAGCGCTCCGGCCGCTCCCGGCGCGCCGGAGGCCCCGACGGCGCAAAGCGCTCCCTCCGTCAGCCTGGACTGCACGGGGCTGCAGTGCCCCGGCCCCATTACGGAGATCTTCAGGGCCATAAGCGGCATGAAGGAGGGGGAGACCCTGGAGGTGACTGCCTCCGACCCCGGCTTTGTAAAGGACATAGGCCCCTGGTGCAGGAGCACCGGAAACACCCTTCTGGAAAGCGGCGGCAGAAACGGCGGATATTACGCTGTGATAAGGCGGGGAACAGCCTCCGGCCAGGAAAACCCGCCGGCGGAAAAAAAGGGCAAGACCATCGTGGTTTTCGACGGAGATATGGACAAGGTGCTGGCGGCCTTTGTGATAGCCAACGGCGCCCTTGCCATGGGACGGCCCGTGACCATGTTCTTCACCTTCTGGGGCCTTACGGCCCTGCGGAGGAAGGAAAGCGTTCCGGTGAAGAAAGACCTTATGGGAAAGCTTTTCGGCTTTATGCTCCCCAGGGGAGCCGCGAAGCTGGGCCTCTCCAAAATGGATATGGGCGGCCTGGGGCGCGCCATGATGAAGCGCATAATGAAAGACAAAAACGTAGATCCCCTTGAAGAAATGATGAAAAAAGCCATGGACGGCGGGGCAAAAATAATCGCCTGCTCCATGAGCATGGACGTCATGGGCATAAAGCCCGAAGAGCTGATAGACGGCGTGGAGACAGGGGGCGTGGGCGCCTACCTGGGCGCCGCCGAAGAAGCGGATACGAACCTCTTTATCTGACGGCTTTTGGGCCGGACCTGTATGGTCCGGCCTTTTTTCTGTCCGGCGGACGCCGGACCGAAGCCCGCCCCGGGGTGACGGCGCTGCGGAACAGGTTCAGCGCAGGTTATCGGTGATCTGCATGAAAAAATCTGCGCTCCACACCTCAAGGGCCGCCGCGTTTCTGACAAAAGGCCGGACATCCTCCTTTGCCGCAGAATAATCTATGGATCCAAAACGGGCGCGCAGCAGCTTTTTCGCGTCTTCAGCGCCGAAAGCCCTGTCCGCATCCCACGCCCCGGACTGTACCAGGCGAGCCTTCAAGTGCTCTGTGTTCAGAGCCGCCCCCCGTGAAATATAAAACACGTAGTCATACAGGTCGCGTCCCTTGATCCGGCTCTTCCAGGCGCGGCAGATCACCGCATGGACCTTGCCGGCGAACAGCGAAGGCAGATCATACAGCGCCGTCTCATAGGGAGCCGGCAGCAATCTGTATTTCCGCTCAAAAGCCGCGCCGCCGGGAGGATCGGTGTCTATCGCAAATTTGATCTTTATTTTCTCATTGGTTTGTATTCTGTCCGTCAGGGGATCGGGACCGTAAAACATCAGCATATGCTCTTTGGTGCCCGCCTTCACAAAAGCGGAACGTATCGCAGACCGGCTTGTTTTCTCTTTTTCGCCGACATCCACGTTCAGGCCCCAGGCCGCCGCTTCATTTTGCAGACTCGGGAAATACTCTGCGAGAGCAAACTCCGGATCCGGCGTCATCAGCGAAAAATCCAGATCCTCCGAAAAACGGTCCAGCCCGTAGAAGATACGCAGCGCAGTTCCGCCATAAAATGCAGCCTTTCTGAAAAAGCCGCCCCGGGAAAGGCCGCAGAGGACTATTTCCTGAATGACCTCCTTTAAGGCGTTTTTTCTGTCGGGAACGCCGTCATATCTTTTCAGCATCTCGGTGATGGCGCCGTTCATCTCATACTCCTCCGGATATACTTCGAGAGAAGCTTCAGGTTGGCGCTCTTATATTTGTCTCCTATCTGCAGGATCCCCTCCGTATCCAGAGCGGCAAACTCCTCCGGGTCGATCCGCAGGTCCTCAAAGAGCAGCCGTTCCAGCTCCCGCTGACTCCCTGCGGGAGGCATGGTATAGAGCTTGTCGCAGAGGGCCTTTTCCGGACAGGCGATCCTGTAGGCGCATCCGTTTTCCTCCCGGATCAGGATGCCGAAGGGAAAAGCTTTCTGAGGGACGTCCCGATATAAAAACCGCCCGAAGGCATTGCGTTTCTCCTTTGTCTTTCTTTTGTCAAAGGTCGCGGAAGTATAGGCGTACACCGCTTCCGGGATCAGACCGCAGCGGGCAAGGACATATTCAAAGGACAGATACGAAGGGCCGTACAGCGCTCCCGCCAGCAGGTGACCGGGAGTGCTTATCTCCGTTTCGTACAAACCGCGGGTAAGGGGATAAAGTTCGCCATCCCGGACGAGACGGCCTATCTTCGCCCCGGGATTGGCGTAATCGCAGTATTGCTCAACGAGCATCTGTGTAGTGACTATCATGATTTACTCCTCCAAATGCAATTATACTGCATTTGCGGGAGAAAATCAACGCTTTTTTTGAAAGAGCAGCGCCTCCCGCGCGCCGGACGACAAAAAAACCTGACCCCAAAGGGATCAGGTTTCTGGTGGCGCAGGCCAGACTTGAACTGGCG